>NZ_JAKKRN010000035.1:0-57084 GCF_025654245.1 Shewanella sp. SM29 | reverse complement strand
CCCAAATCATCGCGTCCATCGGCAATTTACGCCGTCTTAACGTCGCAACGCCCTGAGAGTCTAGGCAAGATTGAATTAACTCAGGTTCTAACACATCTGCTAAGCAGGTGAATTCGGTTAGGCGGGTAATATGAGTACGGGCGAGTGCTTCTGAGAGTTGCATAAAAAAATCCGATGACATGAGGTCATCGGATTTTGATCTTTTCAGCGAGATCGTCAAGCGATCTGTCTTAACTGATCGGCATTACGTCAAGGCCTTCTTTTTTGAGTTGAATTAACGCTCTGAGCGATTTAGCAGATCTGTTTGACTCATTCAGTCAAACAGATCCACTTAAGCAAAATCACTCGAAAGAATCACGCAGCGCTACGGTTAAGTTAAACACTAAATTATCCGACGATGAATCTTTGCTGTCAGCGCAGAAATAGCCTTCACGCTCAAACTGATAGGCTTGTTCCGCAGGTGCATTCACTAAGCTTGCTTCTGCAAAACCTTGTACAACGATCAATGATTCAGGGTTTAACACTTCATCCACAGTCTCTGCCGCAGCAGGATTAGGATCGGTAAATAAACGCTGATAGAGACGGAATTCAGCAGGCTTGGCTGTAGATGCCTCAACCCAATGGATCACGCCTTTGACTTTACGGCCATCTGCAGGGTTTTTACCTAAAGTTTCAGGATCATAAGTACAGTAAACCGTCGTGATATTACCTTCGCTGTCTTTGTCACAACGTTCAGCTTTAATCACATAGGCATTACGTAAACGCACTTCTTTGCCTGTAACTAAGCGTTTGTATTGTTTGTTGGCTTCTTCTTTAAAGTCAGCCACATCGATCAATATTTCTCGGCCAAAGGCTAATTCACGCGTCCCCATGCTCTCATCATTTGGATGAGCGGCCGCTTGAATGTACTCAAGTTCACCTTCAGCATAGTTTTCAATGATGACTTTCAATGGACGCAATACGGCCATCGCACGTGGAGCATGTTCGTTCAATTCTTCACGAATACACGCATCTAACATGCCGACTTCAATCATATTCTCTTGCTTAGTCACGCCGATACGTTGACAGAACTCGCGAATTGACGCCGGTGTATAACCACGGCGACGTAAGCCTGCAATCGTTGGCATACGTGGGTCATCCCAACCTAACACGAGTTTACGGGTCACAAGGTCGTTTAGCTTACGCTTAGACATCAAGGTATATTCGAGATTTAAGCGGGAAAACTCGTATTGACGAGTACGATTCGGCGCTTGAAAGTCGTTCAAATTATCCAACACCCAATCGTATAAACGACGGTTGTCTTGGAACTCTAATGTACATAAAGAGTGGGTAATATGTTCTAACGCATCAGAAATACAGTGCGTGAAGTCGTACATTGGGTAAATGCACCACTTATCACCTGTTTGATGATGATGGGCAAAACGAATACGGTAGATGATAGGATCGCGCATGCACATGAATGGCGATGCCATATCAATTTTGGCACGCAATGCGCACTCACCTTCTTTAAAACCACCGTCGCGCATCTTAGCGAATAAGGCGAGGTTTTCTTCGACTGATGTGTCGCGGAAAGGACTGTTTTTACCTGGCTCTTTTAACGTACCACGGTATTCACGGGTTTCATCTGCATTCAAAAAACACACATAAGCCAAACCTTTATTAATCAGTTCAACCGCATATTGATGTAACTGATCAAAATAGTTTGATGAATAGCGAACGTCACCATCCCACTGGAATCCAAGCCAACGCACATCCGCCTGAATAGAATTCACATAATCAATGTCTTCTTTTTCAGGATTAGTATCGTCAAAACGTAAATTACACAGACCGTTATAGTCTCGCGCTATCCCAAAATTTAAGCAGATAGATTTAGCATGACCAATATGAAGATAGCCATTCGGTTCCGGCGGGAAACGAGTCTGTACACTCGTGTGCTTACCGCTTTGTAAATCTTCATCTATGATATTACGAATAAAGTTACTCGGACGTACTTCAGTGTCCACATGACTCATGGAATTCCTCTTTGCGAACAATGGCAATTTTAAGAAAACCAGCATGATCCTACAGATCACTACTAGTTACAATGCCTAGGGTTAAAAACTCTGGTTTTTGACTGTTTAGGGTTATAACCGCGATAGTAAAACAATAAAAGCAGCCATGAAAGCTGCTTTTATCTTTGACCTAACTAAGCTGACATTTATTATTCAGTCATGCTGACTCAGTAAATCTTACTCGGTGATAATGCGGATCCCAGGAATAATCTGCTGGCTTCTTTTACCCTTACGTTTCAACCACAGATAAAAAGCGGCTAATGCAAACAAGAAGAAACCAATCCACAGACTTGATTGAACTGGGTGCTGCGTAAAGGTAGCGGCTTGATAAACTACCGTTGCAGAACCATAAGCCAGTGAGAAAGTCCACGTTGCCGCGAACGTCGCCCACCGAGAACCAAACTCATGCACTAAGGCGCCCATTGCCGCAACACAAGGAGTATAAAGTAAGATAAACAGCAAGTAGGAGAAAGCCGCAACTTTACCACTAAAACCTGCTTGTAAAGCACCGAAAGTCGATGTCGCAACACCTTGTTCTTCAGCAACGGTTTCTTTATTGGTTAAATCACCGACCGACAGTTTAAGCGGATCTTCAAGATCTAAACCAAACAAGTTAGTTGGAATCGTTGCCAGAGCCGCATTAAAGCTTTCACTCAATGGTGCAAGTTCTTCATCTGTCGGCGCCGCGCTGCTGTATAGACTGTTTAAGGTACCAACAACCGCTTCTTTGGCGAAAATACCCGTGATAATACCGACGGTTGCAGGCCAGTTATCCTGCTCTATGCCCATAGGCGAGAAGATAGGCGTGATTTTTTGACTCGCGACACTCAGCAAAGATGCTTGGCTATCTTCATGGCCAAATGTGCCATCAACACCAATAGCATTGATAAAGTTCAATAAGGTCACGACCAGAACAATCGTTTTACCTGCGCCTAAAATAAAACTCTTAGTGCGTTTACCTGTACGAACCATAACAGCTTTCAGCTTAGGTAGTTCATAACTTGGCAGCTCCATCACCACAGCGCTACTGCTGCCGGGTAATAAAGTGCTTCTGAGTAATAAACCCGTACCGATAGCGGCAAAGATACCAATAATATACAGCAAGAAGACTAAATTCTGACCTGAATCAGGGAAGAAAGCAGCCGCAAATAGTGCATAAACAGGAAGACGTGCACCACAGGACATAAATGGTGCCATCATCCCTGTCACAATACGCTCACGCTCACTGCCTAAGGTTCGCGTCGCCATAATTGCAGGCACTGAACAACCAAAACCGACAATCATAGGAACGAATGCTTTACCAGGCAGGCCAATACGACGCATTAAACCGTCAACCACAAATGCAGCGCGCGCCATGTAGCCAGAACTTTCGAGGATCGACAAACCGAGAAAAAGCGCCGCAATAACAGGAATAAAGGTTGATACGGTTTGAATGCCTTGGCCGACACCGCCCGCTAAGATAGTGACCAACCAAGCCGGAGAGCCCATGCTCGTCAAGAATGAACCGAAGTGATCGACAAACAATGCGCCAGCAAAAACATCAAAGAAATCAATAAAAGCACTGCCAATATTAATGCTGAACATAAACATCAAATACATCACAAACAAGAACACAGGAATGCCAAGCACAGGATGTAAAACGAGTTTATCTAATTTGTCACTGAGGGTGAGGAACCCTGACTCTTTCACTGAACCTTGAAAAACTTGTTCAACGAAATTAAAGCGCGTGGTCGCCACCATCACTTCAATATCATGGCCTTGCTGAGCGATAATCTGAGTACAGGAATTCACTTCATCCTGCAGTTCAGCATTTTTACAGCTACCACAACCTGAACCATTACCTAGCATAGCCAAAGCGCGGCCGCGACTTAATTGGGCATCTTTACTGCAGAGTAACTGCACGCCCGCTTCAATTTGTTCATCATAGTGAAGCACTAATGGGGCTTCTGAGACTCGGCCTTGAAGTAAATCGAGTACCTGTGCCTGCACTTTAGCGACATCGGCAGGATCTCGCGAACACACGCCAATCACAGGGCAACCCAGCTCTTGGCTCATTTTCTTTAAATCGACTTTAATCCCACGTTTGACAGCCGAATCAATTTTATTCAGCACCACTACCATAGGGATAGCGAGTTCACGTAATTGGGCTGTGAGATATAAGTGACGTTCGATATTAGTGGCATCGACTAAATTGATAATGCCATCGACACGTTGCTCGGCAAGGTATTGCTGCGCAATTTGCTCATCAAGTGAACAATCGCAACTATTACCCGCAGGAAGAAGGTCGTAAATACCCGGTAAGTCTGTCAGATAGACGTCAGCACCGTTTAAGGTGAAATGACCAGTCTTTTTTTCGACCGTAACACCAGACCAGTTACCCACTTGTTGATTTGCGCCTGTTAGCGCGTTAAAGAGTGTAGATTTACCCGCGTTAGGGTTTCCTACTGTGACGCAATGAAACTGCTTAGCCATTCGTCTTTTCCACCTCAATGATGTCTGCCAAATCTCTGCGCATACAAAGTTTACTACCACGAATATCCAGTTCGAGACCAGAGCCCATAGGTGCGTATCGGATCAATAAAAAACGCGTATTTGGCGTGATCCCCATGGACAACAACTTGCGCTTCACGGTTTGTGGCAGCGCCAAACGCCCCACTTCAGAAATAAGACCGCGATCGCCGGGACTGAGTTCGCTTAACTTCATTACGTATTCCACCTTGCAACAGGTTCAGCTCGAAAAACTGCGCCCATTGTAACCGAGCGATGACACTAATAACTTTACCTAGATCAAGATTTTTGATTGGTAACGATAATAGTTTTCAATTGTGTTGGGTATTATGTGATAAAAATTCCAATGAATAAACGACCAACCGAAAATAAAAATCCGCACCTTAGCATTAGTGACTATCAAGCGATGCACAGAAGTCAAAACGCTGTAAACAAATCCCACCCGAAGCAAGTGTGATCAAAATCACACTTAATCTATATCGCCTGTAAAATCATCCTTCTTTACAGTGAAAAGACCACGCAATGTTAAGCACGTGTCACACACTTGTTCTAATATTAACCAAGCTCAATAAGCTAAATTAGCAATGTCGAAAGCGTAAAAATAACAAATATAAATGCACTCGGGAAAACATAACCATGGAAATAGGGCTAAAGTTCAGAAGCATAGCTAAGGCTATGCTATGTATTTTGTTATCAATCGCGAGCGTTTCGGCCTCAGCGACCCCTTGGGATAACAAAAAACCAGAAGAAGTTGTTGCGACATTAGACAAAAAATTCGCCGAAGGTAAGTATTCCGCTAAAGGCGCTGATACTTGCCTGATGTGCCACAAAAAAAGTGCCATGGTGATGGCAATATTTGAGGGGGTTCATGGCAACCCCAATGTGAAAGATTCGCCTATGGCCGATTTGCAGTGCGAAGCCTGCCACGGCCCGTTAGGGAATCATAATAAAGGTGGCAAAGAGCCGATGATCACCTTTGGCGCAAACTCCCCTGTTCCCGCGCAAAAGCAAAACAGTGTCTGTATGAGTTGCCACAATGACAGTCAACGTACCGCATGGAAAGGCAATCACCACGATAACGCCGATGTCGCCTGTAGCAGCTGCCATCAAGTGCATACCGCAAAAGATCCTATCAGCGATAAAGCCAATGAAGTCACCATTTGTACCCAGTGCCATACCCAACAAAAAGCCGATATGCACAAGCGCTCGGCGCATCCATTACAGTGGCAACAAATGGTGTGCAGTGACTGCCATAATCCCCACGGCAGTTTAAACGATTCAAGCTTGAAGCAAATGAGTGTTAATGAAAATTGCTATAGCTGTCATGCCGAAAAACGCGGCCCTAAACTGTGGGAACATGCCCCCGTCACCGACAACTGCGCTAATTGCCATAATCCCCACGGCAGCGTGAACGAAGCCATGCTGATCAGCAAACCGCCACAACTGTGTCAGCAGTGCCACGCTTCGGATGGCCATAGCAGTAATGCCTATTTTGGCAATCAAACCAATGCCTTCACTTCTGGTAATTCCTGTATGAATTGTCACGGACAAGTGCATGGCTCTAACCATCCTTCTGGCAAATTACTACAGAGATAACAAGGGAATGATCATGCGAACAGCTAAAATGTCTCACCCTAGCGCTTATTTCTCCCTCACTTTGCTGACTTGGGCGATAAACGGTGTTTTGACTCAAGCACACGCCGAAGGTTATGAGCTGCAAGAAGCGAATCGAAGTAGCATAAAGACAGAGGCATGGAGCTGTAAGCAATGCCAACCTAAGACAGGGCATATTGGCAATGTCAGTGCCAGCCTCGCTTACAACGATAGTGAGGACAGCCGTTTCGGTAACAGTACTGGAACAGATAATGATGGTCTCGTTGGTGCCGTCGGTGCGGATATGGTGTACAAAACACCGTCGGGTTATCAAACCGAGCTGGTCGCGGATAAGTTAGGTTTTGATGCGGGCTCAGCCATGCTCACAACGGGAAGGCTGGGAAACTATCAAATCAACTTGGGTTATAGAGGCTTAGCAAACTATAACCATAATCAACTCAAAAGCCCCTATACCTCAGTGCAAGATAAAATGTTATTGCCCGATAACTGGATAACAGGCGGCACAACGCAATCTATGCCTATGTTACAGAGCAGCCTTGTTAGTCAAGAGTTAAGTATTCAACGTGATCGCTTTAGTATCGGTGGTTACTACGCTGGTAAAATATCACCTGAAGGTGACAATAACAGTCACTACAAAGCCTCGCTAAACTATCAGCATGAAGACCGCAGTGGCGCAAAAAAGACCAGTGCCAATATACTCACCAATAGCGTTATGCTAGCCCAACCAATTGATGACAGTACTGATGAAGTCGATGCGAGAGTTTATTTTAACGGTTCAGGCTGGCAAGCAGGCATCAATAGCCAAATCAGCCAATATAAAAATGATCACCAAGCCATGCTGTGGCAATCAGCCTACACCCCCACCTTTGGCGCAGCATACTTAGGCCAGAATGCGGTCGACCCCGACAATAAAGCCTACCGAGTTGCCGTAGAAGCCTCAGGGGGGGCAAATGGTCAAAATGTATTGATGCACGCAGGCTTTAGCCGTATGACCCAAGATGACACTTTTATTCCTGCCACCATCAATGGCCCATCGCCCGTCCTGCCTGCGGATACCTTAAATGGCCAAGTTGATATTGTAGAGATGGACCTTAAATATTCAGGACGGATAAGCCAAGATTTAAGCATGCAGGCAAGCTACAACTATCAAGACAGAGATAATAAAACGGCTCAATTAGACTTTCCGCAAATCGTCACCGACAGTATTAATCAAGGCACAGCCCAAAATAGCCTTTATGATAAGCGCACCAAAAAACTCGAACTCAAAAGCAAATACCGTTTTACCTCAGCGGTTTATGCCGAAGCGGGTTACAGCCATAATGAAAACGATTATGCCGAACTCGACCGCCAATCCATCGATGAATCTGGCGTGTTTGCTAAACTAAGTTATCGCTATTCGCCCGCATGGTCAGCTTGGTTGAAAGGAGAAGCACTAGAGCGAGATGGCAGTGAATATCATCCCGTCGCAACCACTCAAAGTTCAAGTAATCCTTGGCTACGTAAATCCTACCTTGCCGATAGAAAAAGACAGAAAGTCACCTTACACACGGATTATCAGAGCGACATTGGTCTATCTCTTGGTGCCAGCTTACACAGCATTAATGACGACTATCATCATACCCTAGTAGGTCTAACAAAGGTGTCCTATCTCGGTTACGACTTGTCAGCCCAATATGTGCTGAACAGTGACCTCAATTTAACCGCCTTTGTTAACCAAGATTGGCGCGATTCAGACCAAGCGGGCAGTAATTCCTTCTCGACACCCGATTGGTACAGCACTGCCGAGGAAAAATCGACCTTGATTGGTGCAGGGCTTAGTTATCAAAACCTGTTCGATCATCACCTCGATATTGGTTTGGATTACAGCTATTCCGACGGACAGAGTGATACAGAAGTGACCTACGGCATCACCAGTCCCTATGGCGATTTTTACGCCCGCAAACACAATATTAATGCCTACGCCAAATATAAGTTTGCCGACAGTATGTCGCTGCGCGTCGATTGGTTATTCGAAAAATATCAAGATGCTAACTGGCAAAACCAAGGCACAAGCTGGGACACGATTCCCAACGTACTCAGTTTTGGTGATATGGGCCACGACTACAACGCTCACTATTTAGGCTTGACCTTAAGCTACCAAATGTAACTTAGGCACTGACAGCGTATTCCAAGGATAGAAATATGAACAAGTTTGCAAAAATTCGCACTCAATTCAGTCTTATACTGGCCTTAGTCTCGCTATTAAGCGCCTGTGGAGGTGATAACGGCCAAGATGGTAATCCCGGTGAGCCTGCGAAACCGCCTGCATTAACGATAACTAGCCTTAACATCATGGTCGATAAAGTCGCGATGACAGATGGCATTGCTCAAATGGATTTTCAAGTAAGCAATCAAGATGATGAAGCCGTGATTAGTATCCCATCGGCGACATTTATTGCAGCGCAGCTTCTCCCCCAAGGTTATACAGGCGCGGGGAATAGCAGTGAATGGCAGCACTTTACCGCTGAAACCTGCGCGGCAACTTGCCCAGGCAGTCTCACAGATCATAAAAACGGTCACTACAGTTATACCTTCAGCGCCGCATTTAATGGCATGAATGGCGTGACGTTTATGCCCGAAGCGACCCAAAGAATGGTGGTCAAAATTGGCGGCGATAAACTTGCCGATAACACGCCCTTACCTATAACCAATCAGCATTATGACTGGCAATCTTCAGGTAGTAATGTCGCTTACACCCGCAACTTAGTCACAATAGAGACCTGTAATAGTTGCCACAGTAATCTAGCTTTCCATGGCAGTAGATATAATCAAATCGAAACCTGCGTCACCTGCCATAACAGCAAAAAAGTCAGTAACCCTGCGGATATTTTCCCACAAATGATCCACAGCAAACATTTAACCGGCTTCCCGCAACCCATTAGTGACTGCCAAACCTGTCACGTCGATAAGGCTGAGTTAACCGAACAGCAAAACTGGCGCAGAGTCCCGACCATGCAAGCCTGTGGTGCCTGTCATACACAGATCAATTTCCCCGCAGGCGAAGGACACCCAGTGCAAACAGATAACAGTAACTGCGTGGCGTGTCATAATGCCGACTGGACCGCAAGCGTACACAGTGATGAAGCTAAAACTGCGGCATTGATGCAATTTAGCCCAAGTATCACCAGCGCCAGTATGGATGCCAATGGTACGGTCACTGTTGCGGTTAAGCTGATGAATCCAGCCACAGGAACTGTGTATAGCGAAAGTGCCGATAAGCTAAAATTTATCAATGATTTAAGGGTATATGTCAACTGGGGAACCAGTTTTGATTATGCGACCCGTTCAGCTCGCTCGATTAAACTGCCGGAATCCACACCCATATCAGGCTCTAATGGCATTTATACCTATACGATAGCGGGCCTTACCGTGCCAGCAGGCACTGAAACGGATCATGGTGGACTTGCGATTCAAGGCAGAATCTGTGCCAAAGATAAAGTACTGGTTGATTGCACGACTGAACTGGCGGAAGTGTTAGTGATTAAATCCAGCCACTGTTATTTTGATATGGCAGCATTGAGCAATGAAGGTCGCCGTAGCGTTGTGAGTAATGCAAGCTGCGGTAATTGCCATGGTGATCAAAAACTGAATATTCACGGCTCACGTAACGATCTCGATAGTCAATGCCAGCTATGCCATAACGCCAATATGCTGGCCGATGCGACGGCAGCCAATCCTTCAATCACGTCATTTGACTTTAAGCAGCTGATCCACGGTATTCACACCAGTCAATTCACGGGGTTTGAAAGCCTAAACTACCCAGGAAAAATCGGTAACTGTGCCCAATGTCACGTTAACGATACTGCGGGGATTTCTACCGTCGCCCTCCCCTTAAATTCAGCGGTACAACCCCTTGCCCTCGATAACGGTACTTTTACCAGTCCAATTGCCGCTGTGTGTAGCAACTGCCATTCAGATACCAGCACTCATAACCACATGGCTCAGCAAGGTGCTGTTTTTGCAGGTACAAAATCCGATGCAACCGCAGGAACTGAAACCTGTACTTTCTGTCATGGACAGGGCAGAGTCGCGGACGTGTTGAAAGTGCATCCAATAAACTAACCCTATGATGCTGGCCTAAAAAGACCAGCAACTGCAGATATAAAAGGAACTCATACGATGCAGTCATCTACTCCTAAAGAAATAGTCAGATCTCAGTCACATTACCCGCCTAAAGTGACTGATAAATACCAGTGACTTAGTTAGCCTTACAGATGGAAAACTAATTCCACACATCTTATGCGGGTAATGAGATTTATTCTTATTTGCCAAGCGTTTGATGATGATTACAACTATTGCAGGGAAATATCATGATGAAACGGTTCAATTTCAATACCGCAACAAAAGCGATGTTGGGTGCCGGTTTACTCTCTCTACTACTCGCCGGTTGCGGTGGTAGTGACGGTAAAGATGGTGAAGACGGAAAACCGGGTCCGGTAGGCTTAGACATAAGTCAAGCCACCACACTCAAAGCCACACTTGAAGATGTAAAAATTGACAACGGCACTGTCAGCGTAGACATAGTACTAACGAATGCGAATGGCGTTCCTGTGACGGGCCTAGAGCAATACGCTCAAATCAATGCTATCGGATTGGGTATTGCAAAACTTACCCCTGAAAGTGGCAAAGGTTACAAAACACCTCAATGGGTCAGCTATATCAACTCAGTGAAAGCAGCTGATCCTGCACGCAGTCTTGCAAATTATAGCTATACCGATGGTAAAGATAGCGCTGGCAATCCTATTACTAAAGAAGTGAAATTTACACCTGGTGATGCTATTCAAGCGAACATCGAATCTAGTTGTAAAACCACTTGTTTAACAGTGGTTGATAGTGGCGTTTACCGCTATACCTTCCAAACCAATTTAAGTACTTTGCCCGCTATTGAAGGTCTCGATTTAACCTACGACCCAACATTAATACATCGCATTACTTTAGAACTTCAAACCGATGGCAGTAAAGATGCCAAGTTAGTCAACAGCCATATCGACTTCTTACCAAGCGATAACTTTAGAGTAGCTAAAGAGACGGAAACGCGTACGGTTGTCGATTTAGAAGCGAACTGTATCAAGTGTCACAGCACAAATTATAGCGATACATCTTCTACTGCTAAGCCATTAGCACTACATGGCGGAAGACGGATCGGAATAGCAAACTGTCAAGTTTGTCATACCAGCTACAGTAAAGATCCAGAAACAGGATCACCTTTGGATATGGGCGCCATGGTTCATGCCATTCACAAAGGTACTTACGCTATGGTGGGTTACAGCGGAACGGCTTATGACTTTAGCGGTACTATGGCTAAAGCTGCGGCTGAAAGTGGCTACCCACAATACCGTGAAGGTAAAGACGTTTCTGAACGAGTCACTCTGCCTGTCTCTATCGGGAACTGCCAGTCTTGCCATAGCACAGATGACAAAGGACCCGTTGATGCAGCAAGCTTTAAACATCACAAAGGTTTAGCCTGCGCATCTTGTCACATGTCAGGTTTTAATCCAGTAGATAACAGTGAATGGTTAACACCACCTGAAGGTCAAAAAGACCGTGGTTTCGTTGGTAACTATTTCCATTACTATGCAACACCTGAAATTGACGGTATTCCAGGTGCAAACCTAGTCAATGTATTCCAAAATGGAGGTTGCGCTTCTTGTCACGCCGAACAAGGTGAAGAAGGCAGCGCTAAATATCACTTAGCAAAAGCTAATGCCACTAAGTTACTGCGAACTGAATATGCCTATAAGTTAGAAAATGGCACATTTGATGTGGCTAAAGGAGAGTTAACATTCACAGTCGATTGGCACAGTGATGTTGCTCCACATCAAGATCCTAAAGTGAAAGAGTTTTGGGTCAGCTTAACGGCATTCAATGGCACTGAATACACCATGGGCCCACGTCCATCTAATGGTACTTTAGGTCGTAGCGAAAACCGTATTTCTGTAAATTTGGCCAAAGTTGAGACTAACGCTAACTTAACAGCGGTACCAAATGGCTCAAAAGTAACATACACATTAACAGGCATTAAAGCTGTTATTGGCACAAGTTCTGTTCCATACAAACAAATTGTTAGTATTGGTAAAGGCTTCATGGACGGCAAATTGCTGATCTGTGCAAACTCTGCAGAACTCGATCCAACGATGGATGCTGCGATTGATTGTAGTAACACTGAAGCACCAATCTACGAAGTGATTGTTGGCAGTAATAAAGCTTCATTCTCTGCCGATGCAAGTAATGTTACCGCACGTAGCATAGTCATCTCTGAAGCAAAATGTGCTAACTGTCATGGTGAGAAAGCTGACTTTTCAGCCTCTCATGCGCTGACCCATGCGGCAGACAAGCCTGATAACAGCTGTGGTACTTGTCACTCTGCTGTACCTAATACCGCGGTAGCTTTAGCCGATGGTAGTTGTGTGGCTTGTCACAATGGCGCTCCTGCTCACAGTAAAAAGCCATTTGAACGTGGTTTTGACTTTAAAGTCATGATCCACCAAATTCACGCTGATACTCGCAGTGTTCGCCGTTTAACAACAGATGCAGCAACCTTCCCTGAAAACCCAGCGAACTGCGCGGCTTGTCATGATAAAGGTCAACTTAGCTTAGCTACACTAGGCGATAAACCTGCGTTCTTAGCAAGTACTGGTGAATACTCACCAACCGTTGCAGCTTGTGCATCTTGCCATGCAACGACCGCAACTGACAGCGCAGTGATAGGTCACTTCGAAACCAATGGTGGTGTATATAACGCTGCTGCTGGCACTTATACTCCTGGTAGCGAAACCTGTGCGACCTGCCATGGTGAAGGTAAATCATTTGGTGTGGATAAAGTTCACCCAGTGAAATACTAATATGGAACCGAGTAACGAATCGCAAATCAGTCGTTACTCACATTAAATTCAGCAAAATCCCTCGCACTGCGGGGGATTTTATTTACATAACAGCAATCCCATTCAAACCTTGCTTTTATAGTATAAAGTCAACGCACATTACCCAGATAAAATCCGCTGTTTTTTTGTTCTAGAATCATTTTTACCTCTCGCTTTAAATACCTCTTTAGAAATAGAAAGATCCAAGTCACACATTAGCAAAGGCCTTGGAGATTTTAAGGTCATGTTAGGTTAGCCTTTCCTTGGGGAATTCTATTTCCAGCATCCACTTAAGTCGCTTCTAGTGACCAAAAACACAGACATAGAATCTGTTGGCTCTAGAACATAGCGTTTAAGCAATGCCAAACCTATGCAGGGAAAAAAATGATGAACGCACAAACAACTAAAATCGCACTGCTGTTAGCAGCAAGTGCAGTCACTATGGCCTTAGCGGGCTGTGGTGGCAGCGATGGTAATGATGGTAATCCCGGTGAACCTGGTGGCGAACCTGCTCCAGCGATTCAAACCCTTAATTTCGCCTTTGACAAATCTGTCGTCACTAACGGTATTCCGAGTGTTGAGTTTACCGTCACTAACGAAAATGATTTACCCGTTGTTGGCCTACAAAAAATGCGTTTTGCCGCAGCACAATTAATCCCACAAGGCGCAACGGGTGCAGGTAATGCGTCACAATGGCAATACTTTGGTGATGAAACCTGTGATGTCGCTGCAACATGCCCAGGGACTTTCGTTGACAAGAAAAACGGTCACTACAGTTATACTTTTAGTATGAACCTGACCGCTAACACTAAAGTCACCTATAACGAACAGTTAGCTCAACGAGTATTAATCCGCGCTTATAACACTCCGCTTCCCGATGGTACTCAAGTACCAAACAGTAACGCCTTTGTCGACTTCACTGCCGATACTGGCGCACTGCCAACATACAGTCGCAAAATTGTCGCCACAGAAAGCTGTAATACTTGTCACCAAGATTTAGCCAATGTTAAACATGGCGGCGCGTATTCTGACGTTAATTACTGTGCAACTTGCCACACAGCCGGAAAAGTCGGTGTAGGTAAAGAGTTCAATGTTCTCGTTCACGCTAAACACAAAGACCTCACCTTAGGCTCATTAGAAAGCTGTCAAAGCTGTCACGCTGCAAATGAGGCTACGCCTGATTGGAGTAATTGGTCACGTATCCCAACTGCTGCCTCATGTGGAAGCTGCCATAGCACAGTGGACTTTGCTGCCGGTAAAGGTCACTCACAACAGCTAGATAACTCTAACTGTATCGCCTGTCATAACAGCGATTGGACTGCAGAACTGCACACAGGTAAGACTGCAGACAAAAAAGCCGTTATCGCTCAGTTAGGTATGTCAGCAGCACTTGCTGGTCAAACTGATGATACTGCAGTATTAACCGTGTCTATCTTAGACAAAGATGGTAACGCAATTGATGCGGCAACCGTTCAAGATAAGATTAAACGTTTAGAGTCCGTTACCAACGTTGGCCCTAACTTCCCGATCATGGGCTACAACCCAAGTCCAGGTAGCGGTAAAGCGAAAATAGCGAAAGACTTAGTCAAAGATGGTGCACTGCAAGAAGGTGTAACCTTAGTTGACGGTAAATTGGTCTTTACAACACCCGTTCTACCTTTCGGTGCAGGCGATACTGATACCGCCTTTACCATTATCGGTTTAGAAGTGTGTAGCACTGGTACAAGCTTAACCGCATGTACCGCAGACAGCGCAACAACGAGCATGAAAGCCGAACTAGCTTTTGGCACTAAGTCTGGTAAAGCACCGAGCATGCGTCATGTTAACTCAGTTGAGTTTGGTACCTGTCAAGGTTGTCACGGTGATAGCTTCGAAATTCACAAAGGCCACCATGCGGGTTTTGTGATGACAGAACAGCTATCACATGCAAAAGATGCCAGCGGTAAGCCAATCGTCGGTGTGGATGCGTGTGTCGCTTGTCATACCCCAGATGGTACCTATGCAAATGGTGCTAACAAAGGTGCGTTGGAGATGAAGTTACACGTTGTTCATGGTAAACAAGGTGTCATCAAAGAATGTACCCAATGTCATAACGACTTCAACCTAGATGCATTCAAGGTCAAAGGCGCTCTGGCAACAACTGCGGGTAAATACACCACACCAATCACTGCCACTTGTACTTCATGCCACGCGCCAGAATCTATTGGCCACGGCTTAGAAAATATGGGCGCGATTGTGAACGGTGATTATGTTCAAGCCAATCAAGCGGCGCAGTCAGAAACCTGTTTCTACTGTCACAAACCCACACCAACAGATCACACTCAGGTGAAGATGTAATTTGCCCAAGCAGGGGGAGTTCGCTCCCCCTTTCTTGAATTTTGTTGGGACAAATTGGGAAGCCTATTATGAAGAACAGCCTAAAAATGAAAAACCTACTGCCGGCACTTGTCATCTCCATGGCAATGTCTGCAGTGATGTCTTTATGCATCACACCGAGTGCACACGCCTCAAAGTGGGATGACAAAATGACACCAGAACAAGTCGAAGCCACCTTAGATAAGAAGTTTGCCGAAGGCAGCTACTCCCCTAAAGGTGCTGATTCTTGTTTGATGTGCCACAAAAAATCTGAAAAAGTGATGGACCTCTTCAAAGGTGTTCATGGCGCCATTGATTCATCAAAGAGCCCAATGGCTGGCCTGCAATGTGAAGCCTGTCATGGTCCTATGGGTCAACACAATAAAGGCGGCAACGAGCCGATGATCACTTTTGGTAAGCAATCGACCTTAAGTGCAGAAAAACAAAACAGTGTCTGTATGAGCTGTCACCAAGATGATAAACGCGTATCTTGGAACGGTAGTCACCATGACAATGCCGATGTCGCTTGTGCCTCATGCCACCAAGTGCATGTCGCAAAAGATCCTGTGTTATCAAAAAACACCGAAATGGAAGTCTGTACTAGCTGTCACACTAAGCAAAAAGCAGACATGAATAAACGCTCGAGTCACCCACTAAAATGGGCTCAAATGACCTGTAGCGATTGTCATAATCCCCATGGGAGCATGACAGATTCCGATCTAAACAAGCCTAGCATTAACGAAACCTGTTACTCCTGCCACGCCGAGAAACGCGGCCCAAAACTGTGGGAACATGCACCCGTCACTGAGAACTGTGTGACTTGCCACAATCCTCACGGCAGTGTGAATGATGCCATGTTGAAAACCCGCGCACCGCAGCTGTGTCAGCAATGTCACGCCAGCGATGGCCACGCCAGCAATGCTTACTTAGGTAACACTGGTTTAGGTTCAAACGTCGGCGACAATGCCTTTACGGGTGGAAGAAGCTGTTTAAATTGCCACAGTCAGGTCCATGGTTCAAACCATCCATCTGGCAAGCTATTACAGCGCTAAGGAGACGAGAAAATGAAATTTAAACTCAATTTGATCACTCTGGCGTTACTAGCAAACACAGGTTTTGCAATAGCGGCCGACGGGTATGGCTTAGCCAATGCCAATACAGAAAAAGTCAAAATGTCCGCTTGGAGCTGTAAAGGCTGCGTTGTTGAAACGGGTACGTCTGGCACTGTGGGTGTGGGCGTGGGTTACAACAGCGAAGAGGATATTCGCTCGGCGAATGCCTTTGGGACTTCAAACGAAGTTGCGGGTAAATTTGATGCCGATGTCACCTTTCGTGGTGAGAAAGGCTATCAAGCCAGCGTTGAAGCTTATCAACTGGGCATGGATGGTGGCCGTTTAGATGTCAATGCGGGCAAACAAGGCCAGTATAATGTCAATGTAAACTATCGCCAAATCGCCACTTACAACAGTAATAGCGCCTTAACGCCCTACTCTGGTGTCGGCAGCGATAATTTAACCTTGCCAGACAACTGGGTAACTGCGGGTTCAAGCAGCCAGATGCCGTTACTGATGGACAACCTAAATGCCTTAGAACTGTCGCTCAAACGTGAGCGCACAGGGTTAGGTTTTGACTATCAAGGTGAATCGCTGTGGAGTACGCATGTGAGCTACATGCGTGAAGAAAAAACCGGCTTGAAAAAAACATCAGGTGGATTCTTTAACCAATCCATGATGTTAGCTGAGCCAGTTGATTACACCACTGACTCCATTGAAGCTGGCATTAAACTCAAAGGCGATCGTTGGTTCACTGCATTTAACTACAATGGCTCAATTTTTAAGAACGAGTACAACCAGTTAAACTTCGACAGTGCCTTCAATCCGACCTTTGGTGCTCAAACCTCTGGCACTCTCGCCCTTGACCCTGACAACCAGTCACACACAGTCTCGCTCATGGGCCAATACAACGACAATACCAATGTGTTAACAGGTCGTGTGCTTGCGGGACAAATGAGTCAAGACCAAGCATTAGTCACTTCAGGCTATGGCTATCAAGTGCCAACAGAGGCCGTTGATGCCAAAGTTGACCTCACAGGGTTGAACTTAAAAGTCGTCAGTAAAGTGACTAACTCACTGCGCTTAAGTGGTAGCTACGACTATAGCGACCGTGATAACAATACTCAAATTGAAGAGTGGACCCAAGTCAGCATCAACAATGTTAATGGTAAGGTGGCCTATAACACCCCTTACGATAACACTAGCCAACGCTTCAAAGTGGCGGCGGATTATCGTATTACCCATGGACTGAAGCTTGATGGCGGCTATGACTTCAAACGTGATGACCGTAATTATCAAGACCGTGAAACCACGGATGAAAATACCGTTTGGGCACGTTTGCGCGTTAACAGCTTTGAAACTTGGGATATGTGGGTTAAGGGCAGTTACGGTCAGCGTGATGGCTCGCAATATCAAGCTTCTGAATGGACATCTTCTGAAACCAACAGCCTGTTACGTAAGTACAATCTGGCTAACCGTGACAGAACCCAGATTGAAGCTCGAGTCACCCACTCGCCAATCGACAGCTTGACCATAGATTTCGGTGCCCGTTACGCATTAGATGACTACTCTGACACAGTTATTGGCTTAACTGAGTCAAAAGACACCAGTTATGATGCCAACATCAGCTACATGATCACCGATGATTTACTGGCGACAGCCTTCTACAACTACCAAATCATTGAGTCTGAACAAGCGGGAAGCAGTAATTACAGCACCCCAACGTGGACCGGATTCATTGAAGATAATGTAGATGTGGTCGGAGCAGGCCTGAGCTACAACAACTTGCTTGAGAACAAGTTACGCATGGGATTGGATTATACTTATTCAAACTCCGACAGTAACACTCAAGTCAGACAAGGTATCACAGGCGACTATGGCGATTATTTTGCCAAATTGCACAACATTAACTTATATGCTCAATATCAAGCCACCGAGAAAATGGCGCTGCGCTTGGATTATAAAATTGAGAATTATAAAGACAATGATGCCGCCAATGATATCGCCGTCGATGGGATCTGGAACGTCGTAGGCTTTGGCAGCAATAGCCATGACTACACAGCGCAAATGATCATGCTGAGCATGAGTTACAAACTCTAATCGATACTGTTCATAACACGAAAGCCCGCATGTTGCGGGCTTTTGTTTAAGCGCAGCATTATCTTTTAAAGCGATAACATCATGGCAGATAACAGTAAAAATCTTGAATAAGATCAGACTCTGGCGCGAAAGTCCGCCCATAAAAACCTTAATCCTTGAGTTTTGGCTCACTTTAGCGGATCTTAATTCAATCTTTTAGTTAATCCTCTGAGCCCATGCGTATTTATTCTTCACTCTCCCAATCTCAGTGGCTGTTATCACTTTCTGCACTAGTGGGGCTAAGCTTATTACCCTTACCCGCCATGGCGTTCGACCCATCGGGTGGCGCAGCGAGCCTATTTATCATTTTAGGCCTCGGTGGTTTTACCTTAATCAATCTGTTTCTACAGGGCTTATTCTTTTTTGCGGGTCAGTATCGTAGCGCCACTTTTGCCAAACGCCATGTATTAAGCGCACTAATAGTGCCATTAATTGCCATTGCGTTAGCCATTTATGATCATAGAGGTTGGAGTGATTTCGCCCTTAACTTAGGTATTATCTGTGTCGGTATTGGACTGATTTTATTGCCACTACAGCTTTGCCAAATCGATAAACCCACCAATCGCAATGCCGATTGGATCATCAGCCTAGGGGCATTATTCATCTTAGCTTTGAGCTATGTGATTGCGCCATTAGCCCTCTTTACGATTGTGCTGGCCCACATTTGTTTGGCTTCAAGCACAAATCAAATTCCTAAGATATTAAGTTATATCAGTTTAATCCTTGGCTATTCTCTTTTTGGCTACTGGGTATATCAAACAGTGATGATGCTCCAATCCTGATTGAAAATGAATGAGCAACGATAAAATTAGCGATTAAATTGACTAAGACGAATCTCACTAAAGCGCCATCGCCACTTTGCGTAACAGTATCGCCATCATGCTCGGTATCAATGGCCAAACTGCTGACAAAAATCAGCGCCTGTACTTTATGTCAAGCCCATTTACCCTTAGCGCCCAAACCGATATTGCAGGCCAGTACCCAAGCGCGGATTTTGATTGCAGGCCAAGCTCCAGGCGTGAAAACCCACCATAAAGGCATACCTTTTGACGATGCCAGCGGTGAACGGCTGCGCACTTGGTTGAATGTCACGCGGGAGCAATTCTACGACCCCAATCTTTTTGCCATTATCCCTATGGGATTTTGTTTTCCGGGCAGTATCGAAAAAAACGGTAAAAAGCAGGGTGATAAACCACCGCGCTCCGAATGTGCAGCCACTTGGCATCAGGCCTTGCTCGCCCTAATGCCGCAAATAGAGCTAATTGTGATCCTCGGCCAATATGCCATCGACTATCATCTACCGCGCGAATCGTCCGAGGCCGTAAACCCCACTTCGCCGATCACTAAGCCTCAAACAACCAGCAGTAAAATTTCGACCAGCGCTAAAGTAAAAGCCATCCCCAAACTGAAACCAATAACTGTGACCCAAGCATGCGCGCAATGGCAGCAATATTGGCCTAAGTATCTTGTCTTACCGCACCCAAGCCCGCGTAATAATCTTTGGCTTAAGCAGCATCCTGAGTTTGAACGCGATATGCTACCCAGATTAAGAATGCGTATTGCATCCCTATTAAACCTTCAACCCCACTAGGCGCCTGTATGTATCTACTTGATTCTGCCATCGCGAAGCAAATTGTGAGCCGCACAATGAAAATCATTGGCCACAATATCAATGTGATGAACGGCCAAGGGGTGATTTTAGGCTCAGGCGACCCTAAGCGTATAGGGTCAACCCACGAAGGCGCGCTGCTGGCGATTGCCCAAAATCGCAATGTGGAGATCAGTCAAGAAGTCGCCTCAGGGCTGCATGGCGTTAAGCCAGGCATCAATTTACCCTTACATTATCAAGGACAAATTATCGGCGTCGTCGGCATTACCGGTGATCCACGTGAGCTCACCCATTATGGTGAGTTACTTAAAATGACCGCCGAAATGATTGTTGAACAAGCCAACCTGCAGGATAAATTGCAATGGGAGAATCGCCAGCGTGAAGAATTTATTCTGCAACTGATCAAAGCTGAAACCGATGATGCACAGTTGCACCGCTGGGCAAAACAACTCGACATTGATATCAGCCTGCCAAGAGTCGCGGCCATTATTGAGATCAGCGAGAAAAACATCCAGAAACACCACTTAAAGACCGACCCCCCCCCATCGGCCTTGTACTTAGCTGAGGCATCCACTCAGCCCGCCGATGAACGTAGCCCCAGAGTCAGTGAAACCCTCAAGCAAGTGCTGCATCTATTGCAATATCCTGACCGTGGTAACTTGATTGCCATGACCTCAATGTCGCAGTTGGTGATCCTAAAGCCTGCTTTTTTAGATGGAAAACAATGGGATCCTGAGCTTGAAAATCAGCGTATCGATAAGCTGTTGCAGCGCTTACCCGCCCAAATGGATTTAAACTTTAAGATTGCCCTAGGCCATTTCTTCCCCGAAAAAGGCGGGATAGCGCGCTCCTATCACACGGCTCAAGAAACTTTGGCACTCGGTAAGCAGCTCAATGCAGAAGGGAATAAATACCTGTTTGAAGATTATTCCCTACAAGTGTTACTTGCAGGGCTAAAACATGACTGGCGCGGTCAGGCGCTGGCAACGCCCTACCAGCAACTCGCCAAGGCGGATAAAAACGGCCAATTACGCAAAACCTTAGCGGCTTACATCACCCACTTTGGCGATGCACAGCAATGCGCGAATGCCCTGTTTATTCATCGCAATACACTGAGATATCGCCTTGATAAAATTCAGCAAATCACCCAAGCCGACATTCAATCCCTGCATGGATTATTGAGCCTGTATCTTGGGCAATTAATTGATACTTCGACTCGCTTAACTTAATACTCAAATAACTTAGCAACTCAACAGATTCGCCAGAAAAAGCCCGCAGATGACGGCGCAAACCTTATAACCAGATCAATTGAGTAAAACTTGGCCTGTACTAAAAAATTAATTGAAAGATTTATACCGTATCCCCTTTCCTATCCTTTCATATAGTATCGCGTCGATATGCTAGCGCTCTCGACTTAGTCCATTGAAAGGAATGATAATGACCTCAATCAAACTGACTTTACTCGCCAAAGCTTGTCTCATTAGCGGCATTGCGCTGACTTCACCTTCGTTAATCGCGGCCGAGAAAACCATTCCCGAACTGGTCGATGCCGTCAACGGCACACCCGATGCGGCAAGTCGCGAGGCGGGTAAAAATGTCAAACTGCGTAATCACACTAAGGGATTTTGTACCTCGGGCAGTTTTAAACCGAATCCACAATTACAACAAACGTTGGCAATTCCATTTTTTAATCAAGATAGTATCAAGGTCACAGCCCGCTTTTCCCTCGGCGGTACAAATCCGCAGATCTCAGATAAAACTGCTGGGCGCTTTATGTCACTCAAAATTGACGGCGATAAAGAAAACCTTAACTTTGTCACCACTAACGTTCCCGTTTTCTTTGCCAAAAATCTCGAAGAATTTTTTAACTTTCAGACCAAAGTGAAACAAGGCCCTGAAGGTAAACAGTGGCTTATTGATAATCAACCCAGCGCCAAAGCTTTTTTCGAATATGTTAAACAGCTGCCTCCCAGCCCAAGTTTTGCCAACAGCCGCTACTTCGGTGTAAATAGTTTCCTGTTCAGCACGCCAAAAAACAGTGTTCAACAAGGTGGAACGGTCGCGGGTAAATGGATTTTTGAACCTGTCGCAGGTACTGCCGCGCTGTCAGCCAGTGAACTTGCCAATCTCAGTGATGATTTTTTAAAGGCGGAATTACTCGAGCGCATTAAAACCCAGCCAGCACAATGGAACCTTTATATTCAACTCGCCGAAATGGGTGATGAGATTAATGACCCAACCGTGATCTGGCCTGAAACTCGCCAGCGTTTACTGGTAGGCCAAGTGATGATTAACGGTGAACGAGACAGCGATCCCCAAGTGCAACAGTGTGATAAAGGCATATTTAACCCACTGTTATTGCCTAAGGGCATTACTGCATCTGCCGATCCCATACTCAATGCCCGCACCGCAGCCTATGTAGAATCCTTTATTCGTCGTCAATAAAGAGTCGAGTTAAGTCCCTCCTGTTTAGGATTGGCAAATAGCCCTATTTGCCAATCCTAATCGACAAGCGCCTCCCTTACCGACAAAACGCCTCCTCCTGCATTCGAATTCACCTAAGCATTTTTGTGCATGAGCACAAAAATGGCGAAACATAACGCGGTAATTCCGTGGATTTAGCCAAAGCTATTCAAACATACCTGCACAATAATAGGATGACCTTAAAGCAGCCCTCATTTGGACTCAGGCCCAAATAAGCACTGCGCCCTACACTATAAGTCAAAAAACTTACTCAAAAACTTCAGCCAAGAACTGAACGGGACAAACTATGAACTTAGTGCTTATTCTCATCGGCGTGATTGCATTTATTGTTATCGCGACCTCAAAATTTAAACTCCACCCCTTTTTAACCTTAATTCTGGCCGCCTTTATCGCGGCCTTCGCCTATGGCCTGCCAAGCGGAGAAATCGCTAAAACCATTACCACAGGGTTTGGCAATATTTTAGGCTATATCGGCTTAGTGATCGTCTTAGGCACTATCATAGGGATTATTCTGGAAAAAAGCGGCGCCGCCATCACCATGGCCGATGTGGTGATCAAGATATTAGGTAAACGCTTCCCGACACTCACTATGTCAATTATCGGTTATCTCGTGTCTATTCCGGTCTTTTGTGACTCGGGTTTTGTGATCTTAAACTCACTGAAACAATCGATGGCGAACCGCATGAAGGTCTCTAGTGTCTCCATGAGCGTTGCCTTAGCCACAGGTCTGTACGCCACTCACACCTTTGTACCGCCAACGCCAGGCCCTATCGCCGCCGCAGGCAACTTAGGCTTAGAGTCCAACTTAGGCTTAGTGATCGGTGTGGGTCTCTTTGTGGCCGCCGTTGCGGCACTCGCGGGTATGTTATGGGCAAACCGCTTTGCCGATGTTGAACCCGATGGGGAAGGCGCAGAAGAACTTAAAGCGCAGGCCAGTGACTATGAAACGCTGAAAAAAAGCTATGGCACGTTACCAAGCCCATTAAAAGCTTTCGCACCGATTTTTGTGCCTATCGTATTAATTTGTTTAGGTTCTATCGCTAACTTCCCTTCAGCGCCTTTGGGTAAAGAAGGTGTGTTTGATGCGCTCGTGTTCCTCGGTCAGCCCGTTAATGCCCTGATGATTGGCCTGTTTTTATCCCTGCTGCTGTTAAAGGGTGAGAATAAGATCAGCGAATTTAGCGAACGCATCAGCCAAGGGCTCGTCACTGCCGCGCCGATTATTTTAATCACAGGTGCAGGTGGTGCCTTTGGTGCGGTATTAAAAGCCACGCCTATCGGTGACTTTTTGGGCACATCACTGTCGGCACTGGGTATCGGTATCTTCATGCCATTTATCGTCGCTGCCGCGCTTAAGTCAGCGCAGGGTTCATCGACGGTAGCGTTAGTCGCAACCTCGGCACTGGTTGCGCCTATGCTTGGCGATATTGGTCTTGGTAGCGATATGGGCCGAGTATTAACAGTAATGGCGATTGGCGCAGGTGCGATGACAGTTTCCCACGCCAATGACAGCTTCTTTTGGGTCGTCACCCAATTTAGCCGCATGAGCGTCAAACAAGCCTATAAAGCCCAAACTATGGCTACCCTAATCCAAGGTGTGACGTCCATGGTAACTGTGTATGTGCTAAGCCTAGTGTTGCTCTAATATTAATGAGTTCTTGATTCAATATTGTCCCTTGGGCACATACCGTGCCCAAGATATATCTCTGTTATACGCCCTAATAATTGCAACAGATTAATGTGCCAGTGATGGATATAAATGCCTTTATATCACCTCAGTTTTAGCACAGGGATGTTGTTGCGCCCAACGTAAGTGGCCTTGGGTTTAGTGTTCAACATTGAGCCCTGTTTTATCCCATTTAGCTGTAGGATTTTTAATGAAAATAGTTATCGCCCCCGACTCATTTAAAGAAAGCTTAAGCGCGCTCGAAGTGGCCAACGCCATCGAGCAAGGCTTAAAACAAGTGATACCTGACTGCGACATAATCAAAATACCCGTTGCCGATGGTGGCGAAGGCACAGTGCAATCTATGGTGGACGCCACGGGCGGCAGTATTGTCAGCTTAGAGGTCATGGGGCCACTTGGACATAGAGTGCAAGCACACTATGGCATTCTTGGTGAAGGCATTCTCGGCGCTGCGATGAATACAAGTTCTGCGTCAGTTTCACGTGCAGATCCAACGAACAAATCGCCACATCAAGGCGCGATTGCCGTGATTGAAATGGCCTCAGCCTCAGGTTTGCACCATGTGCCGAGGGAGCAACGTAATCCGCTGCTTACCACAAGTTATGGCACCGGCGAGCTGATTTGTGATGCGCTTAATCGGGGGATAAAGCACATCATTTTGGGGCTAGGCGGCAGTGCCACCAACGATGGCGGCGCGGGTATGGCCCAAGCGCTGGATATTTTATTGCTCGATGGCCAAGGTAAAACCTTGCCTTCTGGCGGCGCAGCGCTGGCGAACCTTGCTCAAATCGATGTATCAAACGCTCATCCACTTTTACGTGAGTGCAGCTTCGAAGTTGCCTGCGATGTTGATAACCCACTGTGCGGTGAACGCGGTGCCTCGGCGATTTTTGGTCCACAAAAAGGTGCGACGCCCGAGATGGTTAAGCAGCTAGATACAGCTCTTGCCCATTATGCCGATGTGATTGCCCGCAATGGCATTAGCGATCACCGCGATCATGCAGGGGCTGGCGCTGCTGGCGGTATGGGTCTTGGCGTGATGGCTTTTTTAAATGCCGAGCTTAAACCTGGGGTTGAGATTGTGATGCAAACCGTTGGCCTTGCGGACAAAATCCGTGGCGCCGATTTAGTGATCACTGGTGAAGGCCGCATCGATGGTCAAACCGTATTTGGTAAAACCCCAATGGGCGTGTTAAAGCAAGCCAGACTGCAGGGCATTCCGACTATCGGTATCGCGGGCTGCCTCGGTGAAAACGCCAATGCCATATTGGATCACGGTATGACGGCTATCTTCCCTATCATCCCGCACTTAAGTCCGCTCGATGATGTGCTGGCCAATGCCAAGCTAAACCTTTGCAATACCGCCCGAAATATCGGCGCGGTACTCATGTTAGGCCAGCGCTAATTTTAGGGCTAACATGAATTTTAGGGCTAATGCTCAGGCTTGATGAGTGGCTCGTCGAGTTAAACATAAAGGCGCCATAACGGCGCCTTTGCTTATTTAGGCCGCAACGCTTTGGTAACACAAAATTTTAGTGCTTGATGCCTAAAAGGCCTTGCAGTAAAGTGAGCTCCCTTTTTGGTATTCCGCTGATTGAACATTTGAGAGTCACTGATCGCGCATCACTGGTCGAGAATCACTGGTCCGTTATACTCTTCGAGCCAATTTGCGGTTTCACTATAAAAATTAATAGACGGCAAGCCCCATGACCCAGAAACTCCCTCGCCAAGCCACCGCATCCGAAGCAAGTTTGCTCCGCATTTTTACTGCACCGGAAGATGCAAGCTCAACGCTGAGTATTATTGAGCAAAAGCTCTCCGAGGACTTAGCAGGCTTTTTGGGTGACAGTATCGCCGCGCTCGAAAAACCCTTGTCTGAAATCGAAACCGATTTTCAAGCTTTTGAGATCCCAACTCAGCCGCGTTTTGTCTCCGATTACACCGACGAAATTATGCAAAATTTGGTGGCGCATTCGGTACACACAGCGGCGCCAAGTTTTATCGGCCACATGACTTCGGCACTGCCCTACTTTGTGTTGCCGCTGTCAAAAATGATGGTGGGACTCAATCAAAATCTGGTCAAAATAGAAACCTCTAAGGCATTTACGCCGCTTGAACGCCAAGTGCTCGGCATGATGCACCATTTGATTTATGCCCAAGATACAGATTTTTATCAAAGCTGGATGCACAGCGCCAATCATTCCCTCGGGGCATTTTGCTCCGGCGGCACGGTTGCCAACATCACGGCGCTGTGGATTGCCCGTAACCAATTATTAAAAGCCGATGGCGAGTTTAAAGGCGTCAGCCGCGAAGGCTTACTCAAGGCGCTGCGCCACTATGGCTATGACGATTTAGCGATTTTGGTCTCGGAGCGCGGTCACTATTCGCTAGGCAAAGCCGTCGATCTGCTTGGTATCGGCCGCGACAATATCATCAGCATTCCCACTGGCAGCAATAACAAGGTCGATGTTGCGAAAATGCGTCAAGCCGCCCTTGAACTTGCTAGCAAGAACATCAAAGTATTAGCGATTGTTGGCGTGGCTGGCACCACAGAAACCGGTAATGTTGACCCATTGACAGAATTAGCTGCGCTGGCAAAAGAGTTAAACTGCCATTTCCATGTGGATGCAGCGTGGGGCGGCGCAAGTTTATTATCCAATAAATACCGCCACTTACTCGCAGGTATCGAACTTGCGGACTCAGTCACTATCGATGCCCACAAACAAATGTACGTGCCTATGGGCGCAGGCATGGTGTTATTTAAAGACCCAGAGTTTGCCCACGCCATTGCCCACCACGCCGAATATATTCTGCGCCGTGGTTCAAAGGACTTAGGCAGCCAAACGCTAGAAGGTTCACGCCCCGGCATGGCGATGTTAGTGCACGCTTGCTTACAGATCATCGGCCGCGATGGTTATGAAATCTTAATCAATAACAGCCTTGAAAAAGCCCGCTATTTTGCCGAACAAATCAAAACCCATGAGGATTTTGAGCTAATCACTGAGCCAGAACTTTGTCTGCTGACTTACCGTTATGTGCCCGCCAGCATCCAAGCCGCCATGCAACTTGCCTGTGAGCAAGCAGACACAGTAAAACTCGCCCGCTTTAACGAGCTGCTCGATGGCCTCACCCAGTTTATTCAAAAGCACCAACGCGAACAGGGTAAATCCTTCGTCTCCCGTACCCGCATTCAGCCCGCCCGCTATTTTAGACAAGCAACCGTAGTGTTTCGCGTAGTACTCGCCAACCCCCTCACCAGCCATGACATTCTCAATCAAGTGCTGGTCGAGCAAAGTGAAATCGCCGCATTGGATAAAGAGTTTTTACCTGCGCTATTAGTTATGGTCAATGAATAGCGAGTGATTTACCGCAAGCTTTAAATCTCATTCAAATACAGAGTGTTAATCACAAACAGCCGCAAATTTATGCGGCTGTTTTTGTTTGTAGAGCTGGGATGAAAGAAGGTTAGGTTAAAACCAAGCACTTCTGATCTCGTTGCGGATACGCCGAATTCCATTGCTTCCGTGACACGCCGTGAAGCCATCCATGGCGGCTCTGCGATGATATCCATATCATCGAAGGTCACGTCCGCAATGGAATTCGGCTTAGCAAATCTCGGTGTAATATGCGGCATTTAGAAGACAAATAGCGTGTGAACAAAGCAGAGAGGTTGCACACATTTGAAGCTTAATAAAACCAAGTGCAAGGAATCTAGCTCTTAACCGAAAAATAACTTTCTTTATATAAATCAGGTCGGTACACTAACGGCGTTAAATTATAAGGATATAAAGTGACTCAATCTGCCTCAACCTTATCAAATTTACCCACCGTTAGGATAAAACGCTGGATATCACTCATCTTGTGTTCGGTAACGGCAAGCCTTTTACTGTTCTTCTTAAGTGAATGGGCATGGCTTCAAGCAGCATTCACGGTATACAGTAAGATAATCACTGCAAACATATGGGTTTATCATGCAAGTGCATTTATTGCGGGCATAGCCATTAAAGTCTTACTAGATCGCTTTCGTGTAACTCACCCGAAACGCATCTTTAGGCCTAACTTTAGCTATCCGCCAATCACTATCAGTATTTGGTTAACCATTCTAATTATTAGCTGCTTTACAATCTTCAGTAAAGACGACTCTAAAGAACTAATATTTTTGATGTTTGAAAGCAAGGCATTATCACAAATCTGCCTAATAATATCTGGAATTTGCATCTCCCACCTAACAACAAGCAATAAACTTAGGTATTCATTAATAACATTGATGTTTATCTCAATATTATTTATAGCCTTAAAGCCAAATAATTACTTAGCATCTGATTTAGTCGTATATTGCTACTCTGCAATGTTAATTTTATTTATTTTTTTAGAAAAAAGATTAATTAAAGCTGATAGCAATTTTGTCAGCAGCACCAATGAGACAAGTAAAAAAGAAGTTGAAAACTTTAGAAGTAAAGAAGAGTTCCAGAGTTGGTTTAAAGACGATACACCAATAAATACAATCGAACAGTTAGAACCAGACTATCAGGTTTATGCTAATCGTATCTATGATCGTTTAATCAACAAAGAAAAAGAAACTGAAGATTTAGCTCAACAAATTGCACTCTGCGGTCCATTTGGTTGTGGTAAAAGCAGCATTATTGCCTCAATTGTCAAAAAACTAAAACAGAATACATATGAAAAAACAAATAAAATAAATTGGTTACACTGTGATATCTCTACTTGGGGAATACAAGCCGATCATGTTGCTCAGGTAGTACTGATACATGTTATCGATACCATTGCTGAAAAACTTGATATGTGTGCATTTCGAAGCTTACCAAAGCATTATGTTGAAGCGATGAAAGGTGGTGGTAGCCATTGGCAAATAATGGCAGCACTGCTTAATAAAACTACTGACGTTGAAACATGCTTAGCCGAATTGAACAGTGTACTTGCGACCAAAAAAATTAATCTGCTTATCACAATACAAGATATTGATCGCGGTACATCAGATGACATAGCAAGACGCCTGAATGAATTAGCAGCATTGCTTGACCGATTAAAAAGCAAAAGCCTGAATAAAATAAACTTTATTATTGCATTAGGAAATGAGAACCACGAGCAAGCAGAAATAGTTTCGAAAATAACAAATAGAACAGAGCACATATTAAAGAAAGACACAAGACTCGGTATTTTAAATTATATTAGAAGGACTTTAGAATACGCAATTAAACATAACAATATAATCATACTCTCCGACCATACTTCTGGAACCAATAAAAATGAGCTTCATACTCTTACAATTGAAACGCAAAATGATGTAGACCGTATTTTCGTAAAGACTTTAGATGATGATGCGATAAGTTCATACTCTCCACATGAGAAAATAACACGTCACAAAAATAACGTATTTCATCAGGAAATTAATGCATTATCCAACATAGTTGATTCACCTCGATTACTGAAGAAAATTTTACGCAGAGTCGACGAAGCCTGGACGTCGGATAAACTCATGGGTGAAATTAACATTATTTCACTAATAATGTTATCAACATTAAGAGAGGTTCGGCCCAAGTATTTTAGCAAATTCCAGCAAGAATATGACTATTTGTACAAAACCGGCCACACTAAGATTTCCATTGAAAACATACAAGAGATAGTGACTGGTATAAATGGTAATGTAGATAAAACCTATGCTGATTTCATTATTATCATGCTAGGTTTAGTCAACATTGATATTTTTAATGAGAATGCATCTGCTATATCAAAAAGCATAGATAATAAAACTGAAAAATTTTTAATGCTAGATCCCAGAATCAGTGCGTGCCAAACATTTGGTAGTACAGATACTAATGTAGACTATTTGAAAAGATTTAATCTTGAGGAGATACCTAAAGCTGAAAAAGACGAAGGTTACATAGATCAAACTATCACACATGAAGCCTTTCAGTTTTTGAGAACTAATTTAGCGTTGAATGCTGAAGATTTTATCGAAGCTTGGTTCCAGCCAACTAATAAACAGCACAAAAAATACACTAGGTTTTTACCACTATTCTATCGTTTCCCATTATCTGAAAATTTAAATGAACCTTCTACTCGAAGAATATTTGCGCAACTACATAAAGAAAATAAGCTTAATACCTTTAATGTTAAGTCATATATCAACGCACTAATCAAAGCATCACTTACCATTGACAATATTGCAAAAATAGCAAACGCCATACAAGTTTACGAGAATAGACTAGGTAAAACATATGAGACTGATGAAATTAATTATTTGGAAAATACAACAAAAATCAGTGAATACTTAATAAAACTAAGATCGCCAAAGCAGATGGAGCATTTACTATTTAAGTACGCATTCAGCAAATCAGATTATGCGAACAACCCTGAAGTTAAACATTTCATTAGTGATTCTTTAGAAATTGAAAAAATTACACAAGAAGATATAAAAGCAATGCTGTCGGAGCTAAAAAATAATAAAACAACATTAAATAAATACCCTAAACTAAGAGAAAGCATAATGGCATACTTAGAAATGGATTGTCTGCAATAGGAATATTTAACGAGACCCCCATGAAAAAAACATGGCCATATATGGACGCTCCCGGTGAGTCAAGATAATACTCTGCTCACCGAAGGCTTTTTTGCCTTAGTTTTCTGTTCAACAATCTCACTCTTATCCTTGCTTTGATGCGACTCATTTACCGCTTAAAGCGGTTATACTGCCATATATACGGGCTTAACAGTCAAGCTGCGCCCCTAATGAAATCCGTACCACTGCGTCTAAAAATGTGAAACACCCATGCGGATTAGGTTTACCCTATCCTTGGCCTATTCGGGCTAGCACTGGTAAATAAGAAAGACAGGACAGGCTTGAATCTTTTAGAATTCACAGTTAACTCCGAAGTAACAGAATACACCTCCCCTCGGAGTTGCCGCAGGGCGAATAGGCAAATTGCGTGAGTCTCGCCATGGATGGCGAGCTAGCTTTCGCAGGTGCAGGGACGCATCCTTCGGAAGCGATAGCAAATTTGGCAATGAGCACAAGGGGCTTTCAACTCCGTTGGGGCGTCTTGGAGCATCCAAGGAGGATAGGACGAGCAGTCCTCCTTGGTCGGGTGTGGGGTGAAGCCCCACGACGTTGATTTAGCCTTTAAAAAATTAACCATCAATCATCCCCGAAATCACATAGGAACTAAGATGTTTTCCATGCGAAAGATAATTCTCCCACTGATCATGCTAAATCTTGGCGCATTGCCTCTATATGCTCCAGCACAGGACACCAGCGCGTTATGGGGCAAAGAATACGCTGAGGTGAAATCGAGTTTATTAGCTGCTGGCTGGGTATTAGCGCCCGTAGCAGAAGATGAAACGCCAATGACAGAAGATTACCCTGAAATAACCTGTGGTAACGGCGCGATGGCCATTTGCTCTGTCGGCGTTAAGCGAGACAATAGTACACTTACCTTAGTTGTTGAATCTATTGAACAAGTGCTTATTGTGGCAGGTGAATACTAAACTGCCCAATGGACGATGTGAAATTCAGCCTAAGCGCCTGACATAAACGAGGTAGTGATGACATCTATCCCCCAATCAAAACAAGAACTTGAATTGGCTATTTACTCAGTTTTCCCCAAACTGATGGCTGACTATCGTTCAATCCCAACCCAAATGTCCCGTGTGTGCAGCATAGAAGGAAACATCAAAGGTACACAAATTAGTGTAAGTGATACCGTCGCTTACCTTATTGGCTGGGGTAAATTAGTGCTCAAATGGTACGAGTTAACATCGCAAGCACTCCCCGTTGATTTTCCCGATACGGGTTATAAATGGAATCAACTGGGATTATTAGCAGAGCGATTTCATCATGAATATAGCCAATGGCAATATACTGATTTACTTGATGAATATGAAATGACAATGGAAAAATTGTCAGCGCTGATTGCGAGTCTCAGTGATCAGCAACTGTACGGCATAACTTGGTACGATAAATGGACGTTGGGCCGTATGATCCAATTCAATACTTATTCCCCGATGAAGAATATGCGTACCAAAGTACGACGATTCAAAAAAGACAATGCATTACCCTAGTAAACAACTCTTTTAAGCACGGAGGTATTCATGCCAAGTACCCACACTCACCCGCAGTTAGGTCCTAACCCCAACGATAAAGCGCCGATGAAAGGCTTTCCTCAGGTTGGTTTTCTTAAAAATTTTATCACCCGCGAGAACATTATTGTCGGTGATTACACTTATTATGACGATCCAGCTGGTCCTGAAAGATTCGAGTCGAATGTACTTTATCACTTTGACTTTATTGGCGATAAACTGAATATCGGTAAATTCTGCGCCATTGCGAAAGACGTGAAATTCATTATGAATGGCGCCAATCATCAAGTATCTGGCTTTTCAACTTATCCCTTTTATATCTTCGGCAATGGCTGGGCGAAAGCGGCGCCCAAGCCCGAAGATTTACCTTTTAAGGGCGACACCTGTATCGGTAACGACGTATGGATTGGTTATAACGCCACTATCATGCCAGGGGTGAAAATTGGCCACGGCGCCATTGTTGCCAGTCAATCCGTAGTGACAAAAGATGTGCCACCCTACGCTGTAGTTGGCGGTAATCCTGCCACAGTGATCAAGCTGAGATTCGAGCAAACTGTGATAGATGAGCTTGTTGCCATCGCTTGGTGGGATTGGCCGATAGAGAAAATCACTCAACACCTAGAGGCTATCGCGGGTGCAGAACTCACAACATTACAGCAGGCAACCTAAATAACGCCTGTCGCGAGCAAGACTGAACGAAAAACCTCAAGCAACAAAAATTAAGTAACGATTATTAAAAAACCGCCATTAAACGCAAACAAAATCCAATATGCGCAATTTTGTACAAAAGCACTGAGGGTTTCTGGGTTACTATCAGGCACAACCCGCCCATTAATACACTAAACACGGAGGCCCAGTGTGAACACAGAACATGCGGCCTACCAGATTGCCGATGAATTAGGTGGCCTCGAGTTACTCAATGCCCACTACCATAAACAAAACTTTAGTCGGCACACCCACGAAGGTTACACAGTCGGCGTGATTGAAATGGGGGCGCAGCGTTTTTATCGCACGGGTGGCAACCATGTGGCGCCAAAGCACAGCATCATTCTCGTCAACGCCGACGAAGTCCATAATGGCTGTAGCGCCACAGAGGGCGGTTGGTCCTATCGTGCAATGTATCCAGTACCCGCGCAGTTTGCCAATATTAACAGTGAGCTAGCATCAAACCGCGGTGCGCCCTATTTCCCTGAGCCCGTAGTGTACGATCCTGAATTAGCCGAATTACTGCGCTTCACCTTTACTACTTTAGATACATCGGACAATCGCTTACTGCGCGAAAGCTTGGTCTATTCAAGCTTGACACAGTTAATGACACGCCATGGCAAGAATCGCCCGAGCGATGACCTAGCTGTAATCGCTAAGCCTGCGTTAGCACTGGTGAAATCCTTTATCGACGATCATCCTGCTGCCGACATCTCCCTTGAAGAGCTGGCAACACTCGCGGGATTAAGCCCCTATTATTTGCTGAAGCAATTTCAGCGTTATTACGGCTTACCGCCCCACGCTTACCAAATTCAGGCAAGAGTGAGACTCGCCAAAGGAAAAATCAAACAAGGCACACGGCTGCTCGATGTCGCCCTCGATTGTGGGTTTCACGATCAAAGTCACTTGAATCGACATTTTAAGAAGACAGTCGGTGTTACACCGGGGCAATTTGCCAAAGAAATAGGCCGCAATATTATCCAAGCCTAAACAACCACTTTAAGTTAATCTGCCATGCTCATTCTTGCTTTCTCCTCGATTGACTAAGCAAGCAAGCTTATCCAAGCATTTATTGTTTAACAGCAACCCCGTCGCCGCTATTTTTAGGAGCCAAAGTGACCACCGACAAGCTTATAGAACCTGATGTTTATCCTGTGCATCCCACAAAATCCAAGGCATTTTTAAAAGGCACCTTGGCCATGATGCCGTTGACGATAGCGGTTGTACCTTGGGGAATTTTAGCGGGCTCCTTCGCCATTGAGGTTGGGCTAACGCCCATTGAGAGCCAAGCCATGTCGGCGATTATCTTCGCGGGCGCAGCTCAATTAGTGGCGCTCGGCATGGTCAAAGCCGGTATTGGTCTGTGGAGTATCTTAATTACAACGTTACTCATCACCTCGCGCCATCTGTTATATGCAATGGCGATGCGCAGTCAAATCAGTCCATTGCCGTTAAAGTGGCGCCTGACATTGGGCTTTTTACTCACAGATGAACTGTTTGCCATAGCTAATCAAGGCAAGTTACATAAGTTCGACCCTTGGTACGCCCTTGGCGGCGGTTTGAGTTTCTATATCGGTTGGAACATGGCGACCTTACTTGGCATAGTGGCGGGCAATGCGATCGAGAATTTAGATGAGATGGGATTAGATTTTGCCATCGCAGCCACCTTTATCGCTCTGGTCGTTCCTACCATAAAAAAGCCATCGATTCTCGTCTGTGTATTAGTCTCGCTCACCCTAGCAGTGGTATGCGCCGTTTTTAAAATTCAAGCGGGACTGCTCATTGCCGCCATTGCGGGAATGACGGCAGGTGTACTTTACGCCAAAGTGGCCAAGGAAGCGGAACGCGCGGAACAATCCGCCAGTCAGTTAGCAAGCGCACAGACCAAAACAGAAGTGGATACTGGAGTTGGGACTGACATTAAGACAAAAACATTGTCAGGAGAAAAAGCATGATTTGGTTAATGATCTTTTCAATGGCGGCGGTTGTGTTTATCAGTCGTCATTTACTACTTGAGCCTAAACTACCGCTGCGATTAAGTAAGGGCACCCAAACCTTTTTAAGTTACTCGGCCCCTGCGGTACTCACTGCGATCTTTGCGCCCATAGTGTTTGTGCAAGAAGGTCTGCTCGATCTGAGCCTAGACAACAGCTATCTCATCTGCGCCGTAGTCGCTACTGTGTTGGCGCTCGTCACCCGTAATACCTTACTGACCACAGTGCTGAGTATGGGACTGTTTTTCTTTATCCACTAAGTCAACAAAGAGTCAGTGTTCAGCAACGGCACTGACTCTTGCATCAATCACTTACACTGTCCCTACCACTCTTTTACACAGCCTAACCCCCTCTGAGACATCGCCCCCTAGAAAATTACTGACACGTTATCTTGATTTTCCACATTCTTCATCTATTTAGACTCTTATGTCTGTACAACTAACAGTATCGGCTTTAACGGCATTTCATACATTGACGATAATGGAAGAGTGATGATATTCATCAGCAATAACAAAGACTCAAACAATAAAAACAAAATACTTAACCTAACCATATTCAAACTATTTAGTCTCTAAAAACGTCCATTCAGAAATGTTATTTACTGCATCTATTACAGCACTCATCTCAGTATAGTTCTCGGTATAGCTCTCGGTATAAAGAGTCCATTTAAAAAGTTTTACATAATAAAATGCAGCATAATTATTAATCCACACCCAAAAACCAACCCACTAAAAATTAAAGCAAATACACTATTTTATAAAGTTCTAAATACCGTTTAAAAATAAATTAATTAATTAACATTTTTAACCTAAATTAAATATAATCTAAATTAATTTATTTTTATTTTGTTTAATAAAAATAAAAGTGTTAGCTTTTTAGATGTGCCTAGCAGTAATGATTATTTATATGATTTAGGACTACATATAATTGCCATCGGCGCTCTCAATGAAAGGACGTATTTTATTAAAATAAAGGAACAATCATGAGAACAAAATCTAGCCTGGGTATATTAACGTTATCCTGTTTAACCGCACTTGGAACTGTTTCTTTGTTGGCCGAAGCTGCTATTCCGAATACTATTCCAAAACTGTCAATGGTAGAACACGCAGCCCCTGATCTTGATTCGCTTAAAAATGATGCCATTAACGACCCCTCGTTTATCAGCTCGTTATTCTCCTTAGGACACCATCTTGGATATGCATGGGCTGGCGGTACAGCATCCCAGTATGTTGGTGAAGACATCGAAGTCAGAAGAGAATCGAGCAACGAATACAGTCTTAGAGCCCGCTATAACGGCAATGATCCTTATGCAAGCGGCTACAGAGCGAATGAACGTTTGAAGGTAAATTTACAAAATATTCATTTCGTCACTAATCCTCAAAGTCTAAAGTTAGGTTCACCTCAAGTTTATGATCGTGAAGCTATTTATACTGCTCCTGTGGTTATCTATAACTGGGGCGATACCGAAGATACCGGTGTGGCCACCCTAAACTATGATTACACCACTAGCTGGGCCAAAACCGATAATTTCTCCTTCTCCGAGAAAATTGGCGTAACCAATAAATATGAAGTGGGTATTCCAGGAATAGGTGGAGCAAGTTCTGAAATCAGCGCCGAATTTTCTGCCAGCCAAGGTTGGAGTGAAACCGACGGCAAAAGTACAACGATTTCGAGTCAGGCGCAGTACCGCGCAATTATGCCGCCTCGCAGCAAACGTTATATTTCAATCACCCTATTTAAACAAAAGGCAGATGTCCCATACACCTCAAATTTATATATGATGTACGATATAAAATATGAGAACTTCTTAAAATGGGGTGGTAATGCGCATATTAATCATCCGATAAATAGACCTAACTTTCCTTACACCTTTGGCGGAGCGAATGCGAATAATCTTAATGGACCAGAAGCCTTAGTCGACCAATATCTTCATCAAGATATAAACGGTTATGGTGTATGGGATTGGCCTGCAGCGATTAATTCGGCACAGTCAAAAAGTGGGTTTGAGTGGCAATTGGCGAATATTGTTAGACAACATGGCGCACCTATCAGCGGTAAATTTACTGCAATAGATTCGAGTCAATTTAATATCGATGCCAGTGAATCCTATCCACTAACGGATGAAGACATTGCTAATCGCCCTAAAAGCGCTCAAAAGTTAGGACTGAGTCGCAATATTCAGGTTGCCGTCGGCGAGCTCCAAAACAATGATGAAGATGGTTTAATCAAAAAACTGAATATTTCGCAATCAAGCGAAGTCATGTTAAACAATTAAAAACGATGAGCTTAGGCTCTCAATAACTACTATGACACCAGTATCAGAGAGAGCTCGATACAACTAGCGAATTACTAGAAAGTTACTAGCAAATTAAAAATGTAATACAAAGCCACTCATTCGAGTGGCTTTTCTTTCGCTTCTGCTCGCGCCTTCGATTGCTCATCCATCAGGCAAATATAATCTTCAAGCTCTTGCCCGAGAGTGAGATCAAAATGACGGTTTAACCGCACAAGACCTGTGATGCGATCGACCCTGAAATTACGAAAATCAGCACGTAGATCACACCATGTCAGTAAGGTCCAAGTACCACGCCAAAAATAGATGGCGAGCGGCCTAACTTCCCGCTCGGTAACATCCAGTTTGACATCTTGGTAGAAGAGTTTGACGTATTCGCGGCGCTGAGCCGCATTACGCAAGGGATCAAGGAATTGAAACTCATTGGAATCTAAATAAAAATCCGGTGAAAACATTAAGGATTGATAGGCTTGTAATCGTTTAGGCAACACAGCTTCGACTTTAATCATCGCCTGCCTCGCAGCGCTACCAAGCTCCTTACCACCCCAAGTTTGCACCATACGCATGCCAACTTGAATCGCTTCGAGTTCGGCTTCGTTAAACATCAAGGGCGGAACATTAACCTCGTGGCGCAATAAATAGCCGACACCCGCTTCCCCTTCAATAGGAATGCCACTTAAACACAGGTCCTGCACATCACGGTAAATCGTGCGTGTAGAAACCTCTAACCGTTCAGCCAACTCTTGGGCTGTGGTCAGGCGTTTATGTTTAAGAATTTGCACTATTTGAAATAGGCGATCAGCGCGGCGCATTAGCTCTGGTTTAACCCTTTATCTATCAATCAGTTGATTAAGTATTATTACCCTAGGTCAATCGCTGGTATGTCCTTGAATACACACTTGAGTGCTTTTACGATTTGAATCATAAAATCCCGATATAAATCTCAACCTCAGTAGCACTAAGATAGACTTCAAAATCCGTTTGGTAGCGTCGCTGATGAGAGCAATCAGCCGCGCTAAAATAACCCCACACTTGCCCCCAAAGATCGATAACACACTGGGGCATATCACCCTGAGCGGTGAATTTAAGGTACTTGCCCGCGTTAAGCTCCAATGGCGTAAAATGACTTGCATCCACAGGGGCATCAATTGCCTTACCCACCAGTACAGAAAACTCGCCATTCATGTCTGACTCATAATCATAATACACGCCATACATGGGCGAATTGAGCATAGCGGTCAGCTGGGATGATTCAAAAAAGGCTTGCCATAAACTGCCAATTTTAGCGCTATCGACAGACATTTCTGCTCGATTATTCGTGCGGGTGCTTAGTCCAAGTAAGGGTCGAGCATCAATATAAACCACATCCATCTTTGTTTCTTCCATAGATATCTAAACCAATAGGTTAATGTTAGCGTCGTGCCTTAAGGGCACGACGCTAAAAATTTAACACTCGAGACTACTTATCCTTAGACCACAGACCGACTTTATTGCCTTCACTATCGGCAAATAACGCGATGTAACCACACTCTCCACCATTAATCGGCGTCACTGGCAGCAAAATATTCACATTGGCGGCAGCGAGTTTATCCACTAGCGGTTGTAAGTGGGTGCTGAAATGCAAATACACTGTGCTGCCCTGCATTGACGGCTGGCTCATACTGCACTTGACTAGCCCTATGCTCGCCGCACTCGCATCCTCTGTGACTATGCTCGCATATTCCATGTCTTCCATATCGTCACGTTTAAACTCGACCCCAAAATGCTGCTGATAAAAAGCAACGGCACGGTTCATGTCACTGACAGGAATTTCACCCCAAACTAACGGTGCAATAGATAACATTTTCACTTTCTCCTTGTTGAAAAATATCAATGATTCAAAACCTTATTAGTACAATTCAGGACTGAATCATTAACGGGCGACAACAAGAATAAAACAAGGCTACTGACAGCATGATGTCAGTAGCCTTTTAATAAAAGTGAATTTTGGCGTTTTAACTTAACCAGCAACCAAGATTACTTTGGCAAACTGGCTTGATGTGCCTGAATAAAATCATCCATGGCTTTGCTCGCCCTCGCTTGGGCGCTGGCTAAGGTATCTGTATCAACCATAGTTTCTACCACTTCGTAGTAGCACTTAATTTTAGGTTCAGTGCCAGATGGTCTGACAATCACCCGAGCCCCACCCGCTAAGCAGTAAGTCAATACATCGCTCGGTGGTAAGTCGATTTTCTCAATATTTCCATCGGCAAAACGACGCTCAAGCGCCTTTAAATCATCGGTTGAGAGCACATCTAACTCACCAATCTTCACCGGTGGATGCTCGCGCAAATAGGCGCCAATATTGGGCGTGTCAGGTTTTAGCGCAATGCTCACCTGCGCATTGAGATGGAAGCCATGCTCACGGTAAATTTGCTCGAGTCTGTCCCAAATCGTTTGCCCCTTCGCCACCAGCTCGGCAGTCAATTGTGCAAATGCCACCAGCGCCGACAGGCCGTCTTTGTCCCACACCATGCTGCCCACCGTATAGCCAAGGGCTTCTTCATAGGCAAACAGGAACTGATCCTCAGGGGACGTTTTCGCAATCCCCACATTCATCAGCCACTTAAAGCCAGTGAGCGTGGTAAAGCTTTGCGTGCCAAAACCCTGAGCAATCTTAGATAACAGACTCGATGACACTATCGTTGTGCCCGTAAGACGCTGATTATCTTTGGCGTGAGATAACAAGTAATGCCCAAAGAGCACACCAACTTGATCGCCCGTCAGCATCTGATACTCACCATCCTCTTTACGCACTGCGACCGCAAAACGGTCGGCATCGGGATCGTTAGCACAGGCGAGCATAGCGCCGTGTTTTTTCGCCTCGGCAATCACTAAATCCATCGCCCCTTTTTCTTCAGGGTTTGGGAAGTTAACCGTCGGGAAATCCCCATCGGGTTCACGCTGGGAGGCAACCGAATACACTTGGGTGAAACCAGCATCTTTCAATACCGTTTCAGCCATTTCAGCACCCACACCGTGCATGGCGGTATAGGCTAAACTGACCTTTTCAGGGGCGGTATGGTTTTGCAGCACCTCAGCTTGCTGCACGCCATGGCGATAGCTTTGGTAAAAATCGTCCTGCAGGATAATTAACTTACCTTGTTTTACCGCGTCATCATGCTCTAAAAACGGAATCGCTTGATTTGCTGCGCGTTCAATTTGCGCGGCAATGCCAGAGTCGTGGGGCGGAATAATCTGCGCACCATTCTCCCAATAGACTTTATAGCCATTGTATTGCGGCGGGTTATGACTCGCGGTCACCACAATGCCCGCTGCCGCATTAAAATGTTTTACCCCAAAAGCCACCAACGGCGTTGGCGCTACTTTGGACGTTAAGCGTACCTTAATCCCCATAGCGGTCAGTACGCTCGCCGCATCATGGGCAAAATTGAATGAGTCGTGGCGACCATCATAACCAATCACCACACCACGCTCGGCGGCATCTTTAATCTGATCAAGTAGATAAGCACCAAGGCCAGCAGAGGTTTGGCGGATCACCAAACGGTTCATCCCCATAGGCCCAGCACCGACGACACCGCGTAATCCTGCGGTGCCAAACTCCAAGCGCCCCGCAAATCGCGCTGCGAGTTCGGCATCATTGCCGCTATCAATTAGGGTTTGTAACTGGGCTTGAGTGCGAGGGTCTGGATCATTTTCAAGCCAATGGTTTACCTGTAACTGTAGATGGGTATTCATATCACGCCTCATTGAAAATCATTTGCAATCACCTTAGGAAAAAGCACGTAGAAGAACAAGCTAATTTGCATTAATTTCAAAATGAGCCAAGGGTATTGCCATAAAAAACGCACTATCTAACAGGTCATGCCAGATAGTGCGTTGGTTTTAAACTTAAACACCAACATTAGCGCGAGGGTAAAGTGCCATCAAATACACGTACTTTGATATTCTTTTTCAGGTTATCTTGGTCTTGTTGCCATTCTTGCCACTGGGTGAGACTGATACTGAGCTGCAATGAAAAATCAGTAGAAATCCACTGTTTTTGCCCTTGAGTATATTTAGGTGCAGGGACTATATTACTGGGTCCAACGAAGGACGCAGAACACATAAAGGTTTTGAAATACACTTGGTCAATCGATAAATCGAGGGCGCTGGGTGATGTTAAACATTGACCACTGCCCGGCTCTTGATACGAGGCAAATTGGTACAGGATTGCCGGTGTATTATTGGTACTATCGGGAACTGAAGCAGTTTGATGACAAGATAAACAGCTACTTAATGCATTATCCGCAGGGCCATTTAGGCGCCCATTACACCCTAAGTGTCCCGCATTGGTGTGCTCATTCAAACGGCCAACAACCTCTTGAAATACGGCGCTATCCTTAAGCCCTGTGATTGGGTTTTGCGGGAATGCTGCCGCTCCCACAGTTGCTGGCGGCGTGTCATTCCCCCACATTAATCCCAGAGGTGAGATACGATCCCAAGGATTTTGCTCTTTCGCTTTAAACTGACCATCGGCGACAAAAGTGCCATAGGCCCAGCCCACGGGTGAACGGCTGTCGCGCACTGCAATATCAAACTGCAACAAGTACACATCGGCGACAGAGCGCGGGCATTGCTCTGTTTCCTGTTGGAAACTACAGGCACTGCCATCGGCGTTTTTACATACACAGAAATCACTGGCACTGATATTGGCTTGCCAAACAGGTACATTTTCAAGGAAAGGATAGTTATTAGGCGTTGCAGTAGTAAACAATAACTTGCCAATCACACTGCCTTCATTAAATGCAAAATTTTGCTGGGGCATCACAGGTGATGGTGCCCCCGTCCATACCTTGCCAATGCTGTTTGCCGCCTGAGGATTATAAAAACCCACCGCCCACATAGTGGTTTTAAGGGAGCCTTGGCCTTTTATCTCCATAGTGACGGGGGCTTCTCGGGTCAAGCCATGGATAAATTCCCGCCCACTCATGGGATCATAGGTCTGATAGGGAATATGGTACCAAGAGCGCACCTTGTTATTACACAGATCCCAGTCTTTACTGACATCGCCTTTGTCGATGTTTCCCTCTTGGATGTACTTCATCACAGCCCAGAGGTATTGCTCAGCTTGGGTATTTTTATCACTTTCACTCAGATTTTTATCGAAGGGATTGAATTTAAGCCAAGGTGCAGCGCTATCTGGTTTAGCACTCGAATAAGCATCACTGAGGCTAAAAATAGGCCCCTTCCAGCCAGAATAAGCTTGGTTGATAATGACTTGATTGTCCCACATGCCTGTTTTTGCAAAAGCAGGATCTTGGAAGTAACTTGGATAGGCTCCAGTACAGGTTGAATTTGCGTTAGATCTAGTGTTAGGCGATTGCTTATCTGCAGCTTTTGCGTTGACTGTGGTCAATGAACAAACGGTGAGCAGAAGTATGGCGGTAATGTTGAGTTTCATAATATCGTCCTTGAAGAGTATTAGTCCTAAAAACTCCCTTTGTGAGCCTAAAACTAACAACGGCTCAAATTAAGCATAGACTAATTTTTAACATCTTCTGTAAAGCTTAACGATTCACATATTAAGGATATAAAAAAGGCCGTTTAGCATGACTAAACGGCCGAAACATATTACTTATTGGACTAGCCGTCCAAGCTATTTCTCAACTTCTTGCCCGCGCGTCTTCCACAGCGAATACAAGACACCTAAGACCAACAGACCAAAAGTCACACCAAGGGACACGGCAGTAGGGATAGTAAAGTCCACTATTCCCTCGTGATTGAAATACACTAAACCCACTTTCACCCCGATAAACACTAATACCACTGAAAGTGCATATTTAAGGTACTCGAAACGGTGCACCATAGCCGCCAAGGCAAAATACAAAGCACGTAGCCCCAGAATCGCGAAGATATTTGAGGTATAGACGATGAAAGGATCTTGGGTAATCGCAAAAATAGCTGGAATACTGTCGACTGCAAACACTAAATCCGCGGTTTCCACTAAGATCAACGCTAAAAATAACGGCGTCGCCCACCATCCTTTTGTTAACTGATGATCTTCGCCACGAACCCAGAATTTTTCTTTATGCAGCGTTGGCGTAAAACGCATCTTAGTGCGTAACCATTTATAAAACTTATTATCTTGGATATCACCGTGCTCATCGTTTGAGAAGAGCATTTTCACGCCAGTGAAAATCAAGAAGAGTCCAAATAACACAAGTACACCTTGATACTGGGCAACAAGCACGGCACCAAGACCGATCATAATGGCGCGCAACACTATTACGCCCATAATGCCCCAGAAGAGCACTCTATGTTGGTATAAACGTGGGATACCTAAGCTACTGAAGATTAACGCGATAACAAATACGTTATCCATAGACAGTGATTTTTCAATCAGATAGCCCGTTAGGTATTCCATACCGGCAGTTGAACCCTTGTACCACCAGAGCCAGGCCCCAAACAATAAGCCCATACAGATATAAAAGGCTGAAAGTTTTAAACTTTCAGCCACGGTAATTTCATGCTGCTCCTTGTGCAATACGCCAAGGTCAAAGGCTAATAACGCCAGCACAAAACCGAAAAACATTAACCAAACCCAAAGCGGGTAACCCACAAATAGGGTGGTAAAAAACTCCATAAGTCTCCTTAGTAACACATAACGACTGATCTCAATCAGTAAAGTTGAGCAGATAAACATTAACTCATTATAGAAATATAAACTGTGAAATCTTATATGAAAAATGCAACTATCAAGATTAAAATTCTTTTACAATCAATATGATTATGGTGCTTATTTATACTTATACTTCGAATAAGTTCACTTCTCAATCACAGCGCTTCCCTGAGAAAATCATCTAACCCACCCATTCGTGACATTCATTTAGATAGCAGCCTCGAACAAGCGCGTAGATGCTCTCCAATAATGCAAAATTGCTATCAATCATAAAACTTACACTATCCATTAAACGACGAACTACAGCTAATTCAAGGCTAAAGCCGCTAAGATAAAACTGCCACAGTTGAATTATGGCCACTATTTAGCACTCATTTCTTAACTGAAAATGAATTAATTTAACCGCTTAGTATTGCTATAGCGAGCCTTAAAGAACGGCTAAAAATGTTAGTTATACAAAATATTCATCACTTTCAAGACCCTTGGCTATTCCATATCATCTGAGTGTGATTAACTGCTGCAACAGCGCCGTCTTTTAGCGATCAAAAGCGCCGCGATAATCACAAATAATGAAAAATAATTAATAAAATTCATTACGATAAAATGAATCATTAGCTGCTCGGCGCATAAAGTGCCAGCAATGGGAGTCTTAAGTGTCAATAGAACAAAACCCGCCGCACGCAATGCAGGGCCCACAAGGCTCGCCCCCAACTGAAATGCTATTTGGGCATCCTAAGGGCTTATTTGTCTGCTTTTTTACCGAAATGTGGGAACGCTTCTCTTTCTACGGTATGAAAGCATTACTGTTTCTTTACCTGATTAAATATCATCTATTTACCGATGAATTTGGTTACAACGTGATTGGTGCTTACGGTGCCTTAGTGTATGCCATGCCCGTAGTGGGTGGCTTATTGGCCGACCGCTATATCGGCATGCGTAAAGCGGTGATCTTTGGTGGTGTTTTATTGGTGCTCGGCCACTTAGGTATGGCCTTTGAAGGCCATCAAGCGGTTATCGTTGCGGGTGAAATTCAACGGGATGAACAAGCGCTGCAAGTATTCTATTTATCCCTCGCCTTAATCATTGTCGGTGTGGGCTTTTTAAAACCCAATATTTCCACCATAGTCGGTCAGCTTTATCCTAAATCATCCGCTAAGCGAGATTCTGGTTTTACCATTTTCTACGCGGGCATCAACTTAGGCGCCACCTTAGCCCCGCTAATTTGCGCTTATTTAGGTGAAACCTATGGCTGGAAGTACGGTTTTGGTTTGGCAGGTTTAGGGATGTTAGCAGGTTTGTTGGTGTTTATTCGTGGCAAGAAACATCTGCAAGGCTTCGCTGAACCCAGAGATCCTGCGCGGATTTTAAAGAAAACCGCCGGCATAACGACAGAACAATGGATTTACTTAAGCGCAATTGGCAGCGTAATCATAGTCTGGGGGTTGATTCAAACCCACTCCCTCGTACTTTCGATTAGCAGTTTATTACCCGCAGTGAGCCCAGTGATTTGGTTCTTGCACTCAGTATCACTAGTGCTCGCCTTTGGTATTGGCTGGTTCATGGTGAAATATTGTAATCCGATTGAACGTCAACAGATGTCGGCTTTGCTGCTTTTCATCGTTGCGGGTTTGGTCTTCTTTGGCTTATATGAGCAGACCTATGGCTCTTGGGTAGCATTTTCGGACCGTGTGATGGACCGTAACATGCTCGGCCTCGAATGGAGTGCGGGACAGCTAACCTTCCTCGGTGCCTTCTTTGTGATCAGTTTGTCGCCTATCTTCGCTTGGCTGTGGCCTGCTCTCGCCCGTAAAAATTGCGACCTAAGCAAACCAGTTAAAACCGCACTCGGTATTTTGTTCGCGGGTTTATCCTTTATGGTGCTTGTGCTCGGGATCCAGATGCCGCTAAGCAGTGGCTTAGTGAGTATTTGGTTCTTAGTCGCGGCTTATTTTGTATTAGAAATCGGGGAGTTATTGCTGTCGCCCATAGGCTTATCAGCCGTGACTCAGCTTTCGGTAAAACGCGTAGTCAGCCTGATGATGGGTGCTTGGTTCCTCGGCACTTCATACTCTGAAATCTTAGCCGCCGAATTAAACAAGCTCGCCGCGATTGATACCCAAGGCGGCGTGATAAGTGACGTACCGAGTGCGATGGCGCTATACGAGCAACTGTTTATCTTCTCGGCGCAAATTGGCGTGGTGATGGCATTAGTCTTCTTTGCCCTTGCGCCATTAATGAAAAAAATGATGCACGAGAAAATGGCAACTCACTCAGTTTAAGCATACAAACAAAAAGTCAGTTGGCTTACTTTCGCCCTCTGAGGCGACGGTAAGCCAAGACGATAAGGTGCAAAGTAAGTAACCCCGTAAAAGCCGCGCAGAAAAACAGTAATGCAATCGAGTTTACATCCCTAGGCGCATCACGATAAAGCCACCACCACAGCGGCCAGCCAATGGCCGATAAAGCCGTAAGCTGCCACATACAGCGTTTGCAGCGACCAATCTTTTGTCTGAAAATTGACGTTTTACAATCACCGCAACTCATAAATCCCCAATAACATGATGGCAGTATATCTAAAACTAAAGCGACACTTTAAGCCTTGCCATCCCTTGATTAATAGAGACGAGCGCACGATAACCTAAATCTCGTTTAGCTGCGCTGATATCAAAATAATGGCTGCAGGATAACTGCCGTGCCACGAAGCGCGTCATCATGGGCTCTTCTTGCTTCTTTAGTAGAAAATACACAGTTTCCAACACGGCGCCAGCTACATATGCTACAGATTGAGGCACACGCTTAGTCACTGGCGGTAAAGCATCGCAGGCCAAAATCAGATTGATCATCTCGGCCATAGTGATGGGTTCATCATTACTCAGAAAATAAGCTTTCCCTTGACACTTAGGCTTTGCTTGGCAAAGTTCCAGTGCCGCCAGCACATGGGCATAGGCAGCGTTATCTATGTAGATGGTATCGACTAGCTTATCTTCGCGGCCAACCAGTTTAAGCTTACCTAAACGCCCGCGCGACAAGACCCGAGGTACTAGATGGGGATCGCCAGGCCCCCATATCAGATGCGGCCTGAGTGCGACGGTTTTTAACGCATAGGGTGCAGTGGCTTGAGTCGTCACTTGGCTAGATACTTGAGTCACATCAGGATTTTCAAGTGGCATGTCACCCACTTGATTGGCGTCGAGCATCATCTTTTCAGCGATGGCTTTAGAGTGGGCATAATGATTCAAGAATCTTGTAGCATAGGGAGTAGACTCATCAATACCCGATTCATCCTGCCCTGAAAAGGTCACACTCGGGGTACTGGTGTAGACTAACTTATCTATTTTTAATGCCTTACAAGCGGCAATCACATTGGCTGCGCCCTTTACATTCGGGCAAAAATAGCTGTCTCTGTCACCCCAAACACCCGCTTTAGACGCCACATGGAATACGATATCGCAGCCTTGCATCGCCTGTTGCAGCAGATCTTTATTGACTAAATCACCTTGCAGCATGACTACGCCCAGTGCTTCAAGTTCGGGATAATGCCCACGGGCAAAACCTGTGACTTTAATGCCCGCGGTTAACAATCTCAGGCAAATCGCTTTACCTAAAAATCCCCCCGCCCCCGTGACAAAGGCGTGTTGCACCCTAAGCGCGAGCTGCGCAAGTGCCGTTTGTTCAGCCGTATCAAATTGGGCAAGCGTCGTGCTCTTGATTGGGTCTTTCGTCATTAAGGGTATCCATTTCAGCACATTTACATGAACTTAAAGTCGGTGTAATAAGTTTAAAATAAGCACAAGGGCTTAAAAATAAGCGAGTTTGTTCAAATGAACACAGAATATAACGTAAAAAATGCAGGAAAAAGCCGTGGAGTTTTAAATCAACCTTTCGTTTGTGATTGTGCCCAAACGGCTAATTTTTCTCTAAAAATCTTGGCATTATGCCGCACATCCACAGGGAAATCAGGATGGATAAGAAACCGCCTTATGCCCTGAGTCTGCGTAAATTGCTCGGCGATGGCGATCAAATCTTGGTACAACTGCTGACTCTTATTGCACACCAATGACTGGTCGAGTTCGATACAAATTAACGGCTCTATCTCGTTCGCCACTTTCACTCCCACTAAAGCGGAGCGCTTCACATTGGGATGCGTATTAAAAATGCGCTCGCAGGGAATGGAATAATAACGTTTAACAAACAATCCGTTAAGAGTGGCGTCGACTCTGTGGGCCTTACGACCACACATCCACAGTAGACCTTGATCATCAAGATACCCCAAATCGCCCATGCGGTGTCTAACGGTATTGGTTGCCGAATCCCAAATCTTGGCCGCCGCAGTCGCGCGTTTGCCTTGGCTTTCGTTTTGGCTAGCGTGCTGACTATTGTTTAGATAATAGGACTGACTCACCATAGGCCCCTGCACGACTATCTCGCCGATTTCACCGTTATTCAGCTGTAAGGCATCATCCCACTCGGGAATAACCTCTTCGCTGATAGCAATAATGCGAATCGTCACGCCATCGATAGCGCGACCGACACAGATACCACCGCCGTTATCTGTGATGTCAGTAGTGGCAAATAACGCATCGCTGGCAATCATACTAATAGGCAAAGATTCGGTTGCGCCGTAGGAATTTAAAATCGGCACACCTTGGCTCAGCATCTTACTAAAACGGGCAATGGAAGCAATGGTGGCTGGCGCACCCGCGGAAATCACCCGCTGTACGCTAGGCAATTTATGCTGTTTTTGTTCCCCCGCGCGGCCTAAACGTTCGAGCAAAGCGGGGTTAACAAAAATATTACTGCATTGATATTTCTCAATCGCGGCAAATAGAAATTCAGGATTAGCAGTAATCGGTTTGCTGGCATCCATTTCTGGAACGATAGACGCCATGCCAAGTGCGGGGCCAAAGAGTGAAAACAGCGGAAAAGTGGCTAAATCGCGCTCGCCATGGCAAATGCCATAATCGTTTTTTAGCGCTTGAATTTGTGCCTCAAACATACCATGGCTATACACCACCCCCTTAGGCGTGCCAGTGCTGCCACTGGTAAATAAAATCGCCGCTATCTCATCAGATTTAAGCATCACCATGGGATATTCAGACTTTGGAGCAGAAGATTGCACTGAGGTGCTTTGCAGCAGAGTCGATAAACTTATCGCACCAGTACCGATACGGATTAACTTTGCCGCTAAGCCTGTTTTGCCGTCATCAACATTGAGTAATGACTTAATACTGCCCTTACCCCAACCAAATAGACGTCTAGCAATATGAGCCTTGGGAATACCGATAAAGGCATCGGGCGCGGCTTCAGCAAAACACTGTTTAAGATTGCGGATCCCCATGCCGGGATCAACTAGGATAGGAATAACCCCCGCTTTAAACAGCGCAAAAGTAAGTGCAAAAAAATCCAAACTCGGCGTGACCATAAGCACAGCCTTCATGCCGCGCTCAATGCCATGGGCATTAAGCGCAAAGGCTATCGCATCGCTTTGTCTATCTAGATTAAGAAAGTCCAACTCGCTGTAACGCAAATTCGCCACAGAAGCGCCCTGAGCGCTTTGTACTGCTACCGCAAGATGATGGGGAATGGCATGGGCTGCTTGCTTGAGATGACGACAAATATTGGCATCACTGACCGTTGCTGACGTAGAAGAACCCGTTAAAAGCGGCTTTTCCAACGGCGTCACTAAAGGAGCAACCAAAGGAGCCACTTCAGTCTCAAGCAAGGTCGACATTAACCTGCGGCCTGTTCGGACGGCGCCGCTTCTTCGTGGTCGTCAGCCATAAATTCTTTGATATGGGCAATCACTTCATCGCTGGCATCTTCCAAAATGTAGTGACCACAATCGGCAAATTCATGCACGGTCGCATGGGGCATGTGTTGGCGCCATTTCGCTAAAAAGTGCTTATCGAATACAAAGTCCTTGAGACCCCAGCAAATCAGGGTCGGCACTTTAGCAAATTTAGGTAAACTAGCAGCAATATCAGAGACTAATTGATAATTTCTATCGCCTTCACGCAGTGGAATATCCTGCACAAAACGCAGCGTCGAAATGCGATTGGCCCAAGAGTTAAACGGCGCGACATACGCCTCGCGAATGTATTTCGACATCGGCTGGCGCTTAACACCCACATAGGAAGCAATAGACGAAAAGGCATTGAAACCGCGTACCAACACAGTGCCTAACAGGGTATTACGACAGATCCACAGCGGCCAAGGAAACGGTTTAGTCTCGGGCAAATGGAAAGCGCCCGTGTTCAATATCACTAAGCGTTTAATGCGCTCAGGATAACGCGCCGCATAACCCATACCTATCATGCCGCCCCAGTCGTGTACGACTAAGGTAATGTTTTCTTTCACATTCAGGCTATCGAGCAGGGCTTCGAGATCATCGATACGGTTCTTAAGGGTATAGTCATAACCACTGTCGTCTGGCTTATCCGACAGGCCACAGCCGATATGATCCGGCACTATGCATTGGTGAGTGTCTTTTAAGGCGCTAACAAGATTACGGTAGTAAAACGACCAGCTAGGATTACCGTGAACCATCACCACAGGCTCGCCTTGGCCCTCGTTGATATAATGTAGCTTGTTGCCATTACGGCTAAGAAAATGACGTTTAAAAGGCAACAGAGTGTCTAACATGACGCTTCCTATCTTGATTCTTTATGAGAGCGAATAACGGGTTATGTACAGCTGGCTTAGCTTATCGACTGAACTAAAGACTAAACTATCAACTGAATCATGGACTTACTGGGTTGACTCGAATGTATTCTAGCCATCAAGCAAAGGCGTGAAAAGGTGCAATGCACCCTACCACTTAATACCTAACATCATGCAATTCAATCCACTGCCTATGCCTAAAAAGCTCACTTGATCGCCCGCTTGTAAAAAGCCTTGATCGTGCGCCATCGCAGCGGTCACAGGTAACGACACTGTGCCCATATTGCCCAGTAGCTGATACGTTGGAAATTCTTTTTCGGGGGGGATATTGAGCGCACTCAGTACTTGCTTACGATTTGAAGCGCCTACTTGATGGCAAATCACTTTGTCCACTTGCTCAACCAGCCAATTACGCTGCTCAAGGAAATGCTCCCAAGTGTGCTTCGCCAATTCAACGCCTTCTTTAAGCAAGGTAACGGCATCGGTACGCATAAACTCGCGATACAGGTTATGCCCCACTTCCTGCAGACCCCATTGACACAACTGATGATGCTCAGGCGCCGATAAGTGCGATGCACCCAGCAATTGATGCTGACGCACATTTGTCAGCGGCAAGCTGCCGTCGGTAAGGATCACCGCCACGGCACCAGAACCACCGGTTAAGGTCGCCAGTGACTGGGCAAAATTCTGCATGGTCGGATCGGCCAACATGTTATCGATAGTGACATCGACAATATCCCGCGCCGACTCACAGGACACCACCATACCCGCCTTGATTTGACCCAACTCAATACGGTTCGCGATATCTAAAATACCCGATAACACCCCAAGGCAAGCGTTGCTGATATCGTAAATCGCAGTGTCTTTTGACACCCCCAATTCGGCAGCAATACGACACGCGGTCGCGGGCTCATGTTGATCGCGGCACACGCCGGTATAGACAACAGCACCTAAATCGGCGACATCAATCCCAGTTTCAACCATGGCTTTACGGGCAGCTTTAATCGCACCGTCGGACAATTGATGTCCTTTGGGCCACCAGCGGCGTTCGGTAATCCCAGTCAATGCGGCAAGCTGTCCCATAGGAATACGGAACTTTTGATACAAAGGAGCAAGACGAGACTCTAGCTCACTACTGGAAACCACAACAGGCGCCAGTTCATAGGCCAGGCTATTAATAAATACGCGGGAATATTTCATGAAACTGTTTTATTCGCTCACTAGAATGACTGACCAGCAGGTCAGCTTTCAGTTGTTATTCGTCATTAATGCGACATTTGAACAAGAAAAGCCCGATGATTCAATAAAAAACCATCTTGAGTGTAAGACTTGTCTCACAGCGCAGGTTCCAAACACGACGGCCCTGAATTCACTATCACTAAACTTAAATGCGCTAATATAGAAATAATTCATAAAAAACATCACAGTACAGCATATTTTTAGACGCGCAAAATTATACCGCCATTTTTTGCGCTAAAATCAGCGTATTTCTTGGTGTGACGCTGTTTGCACAAAATTCACCCACGCAAACACCATATCCTTGTTCTTGCAAAAAACAAGCGCGATCTAAGATTAACCACTGCTCCAGTGCGCAGCGGAATAAATGCGCGACTAAATCAATACGGCGAGTTAATTGTTGTCTTTGTCGCCCAACGTCAAGCCAAGTTTCAAAATCCCTGTTTTTCGCTAAATTAACTGCCTTAGTCTCGGCCGCCCACTGGCAAAAATCCGTAAAACTGCCGCTCAACTGGCTCTGTTTTAACGAGGGTAAAGGCAAATACTCGTCTATTTGTCGACATTCACGTTGCAGTGCATCAAAGCCTAAGCGCCACGCAATTTCTTGATGGCGCAGCGCCTGTTGTTTGGGATTAGCGATCACACTCTGCTGTAGCGGTAACTGTAAATCATGGCGACTGAGCTTTAGGCTGCCCTGCTGAGCAAGAGTCGATAACGGCTGATAATGGCTCGCTTGAATTAAATGATAGCAACAGGGAGAAATCGCCAATGCCTGCGTGCCCGCCTCGGCCGCCAGCGTTAACAGCCGAACATGCAAATCTCCGCAGGCATGCAAAGCAACCGCTTGCTGCTGAGCAGTTAAGGGATTGGCATTTGAGGCATGTTCAGCTTGTGCTTCAACTGTAGTTGTAGATGTGTTTGTCACAGTATGTTCTGCACCAATAGCAAAGGCATCGGCGCAAATAAAGGTCTGCGATAACTGCCACTTATCAGCAAAGGCCTGCCCTGCTTCACATAGTTGCGCTTGCCACTCTAAACTCAGCACATCGGCGCCGCGGGCTTTAGCAATCAAGCGGCCCAAATGCCCTTTTCCTGCACACCATTCCAATACGGGTAAATTAAGCTGGGGTAAATGCTGCACAAAGGCGGTAATTTGCTGCCATTTTCGGCCTTTAATGTGAGCACTAAAGTGCGCCTCATCATCAAAGGACAAACCGCGGTCCTGCGCTTTATCTACCTTTGTGGTATCGGTAATTGCAATATCAGCAATGGCAGTGGTAAGCAATGACAAGTCCCAATCTTGACCTAATGCCCTAAGATCGCGGTTTAATGCCGGTGACAGCGTCTTAGCCAGTAAAGATTGCTCGGCATCGAGTCCATCAAGCTCATCATCAGCCAGCGCCCACACAGCTTCGGCCAACTGCGGAAAATCCTGTGCCCAAGGTAAAGCGTTCACTTCAAATGCACGCACTTGCCACAGGGCAGCACTCTTTTCAAGCAACTGATTAAGCTTGCTAAATTGCTGTGAGTAAGTGAATTGTTGCTGCAGATTATCTTGGTTCACGTCATGCCCAGTGTAAAAAATACTTGTCTCGTATTAGGCTGAGCAAATCTGCCCTACGGATGACTTTATGCGAAAAAATGTTAGTATCGCGTCCATTAAAAGCACTCAACCTGACTGTTAACTGCAAACCGCGGTCAGCAATACCTAAAGAGGACACACATGCTTTCACCTTGCGTCGCACGCTGCGGTTTAAATGACGAAGACTACTGCATGGGCTGCTTTCGACATATCGATGAAATCGTCAGTTGGCGTACGAGCAGCGAAGCACAACAAGCAGCCATTTGTCAGCAACTTCCCGCCCGTAAAGCTTTGTTTGAAGGCAGTGAAAACCAGCATATTTTAAGTCGTGATAAATGGTTAGCTGCCGAAGCGCGTTTAACCGACAAAGACTAACCGCCGCCTGCTAACGCCACCCTCTGCGCAAGCTCATCCTGCTAACAGCCTACAAGACTATTTTTTCAGCATTGATTTCAAGTCAGCAAAGGGATTGTAGGTCGCCGCCGCTTGCTTGGTTTCTGTGGTGCTACCGTAACGGATCAATTCTTCAAAGCGAGAATGTTCGTTGTCATGGCAATAAAGACATAATAATTCCCAGTTTGAACCGTCTGACGGGTTGTTATCGTGGTTATGATCCCTATGATGCACAGTCAGTTCACTTAGGTTTTTTGGGGTAAATTCGCGGGTACAGCGGCCACACACCCAAGGATAGAGTTTTAACGCTTGTTCACGGTAACCGCTCTCACGCTTAGCTTTGTACTCCCGCGCATCGGCTAATACTTTATCTAACTTACTCTGGCCTGGCACTGATGACATAGTGTAATCCCTAAAACAAACCCTAAAAAAATTGCCCCAAGGATAATCCGAGTTATCACTTGGGGCAATATATCCCGCACTTTGCGGGTTAATGGTGCACGATTTGTAGACGTAAATGGCTAAGCCGACTTACGTTACAGGCTTACGTTACTTAACTTACGTGGGCATGATCGGCATTCGACAGATGCAAATAGTGTAAGTATTTTTCATACTGAGTCACCACATCCGCGAGGATTTGCTCTTCGGTATAACCCATCACATCGTAATGCTGACCACCTTGTTCAAGGTACACTTCGGCGCGGTAATACAAGGTATTTCCCTGCTCGATTTCAGTCCCTATTGGGTTAGTGATGTCAAAACAACGCGTTCGTACACCGTAAACAAAGGGTAAATTCACCTCATTGCTGATCACTAATCGCACGCGGCCATCTAAGTATTCAAGATCGGCCACTATGCCTTTAGCCATAAAGTGTTGACACACCTTAGATAAAGCGGGCGTAGCCACATTATTCAAGAACACTTGCGCTTCTTCATGGGTAGGATGCGAGACTAAAACCCCAATACGCTCTTCCCAGCTCATATTAGTTTTGGCGTATTGCACACTGGTATTGTGTAACTGCACGCTATTAATCTTAAGCCAATCATTTTTCAGGGCTTTAAATAAGCCCAGACACATGAATAGCATCACCACTAAGAACGGCATAGCACTGGCAATAGCCGCCGTTTGCAGCGCCTGTAACCCACCCGCTAACAACAATACCGAAGCAACGACCCCTTGCAACAGTGCCCAAAAGATCCTCTGCCATACGGGGGCATTGTTATCACCACCCGAGGTTAGATTATCAATCACTAAGGATCCCGAATCCGACGAGGTCACAAAGAAAGTGACGACTAAACAAATCGCAATCCCAGAAAGTAACGTAGGAAACGGCATGTGCTCGAAAAACACAAACAAGGCCACTGACACATCGGTATTCACCGCCTCGGCAAGATAGGTCGCGCCGTGATTCATAATCGAATCAATCGCCGTATTACCAAATACCGTCATCCACAGAAAGGTCAGCGCCGATGGCACAAATAACACACCTATCAAAAACTCACGGATGGTACGGCCGCGACTCACACGCGCAATAAAGGTACCGACAAAAGGAGACCACGAAATCCACCAGCCCCAATAGAGCAAGGTCCAGCCTCCGAGCCAATCTTCCTTATGTTCATAAGCGTACAAGTTAAAGGTTTTGCCCACTAAATCACTTAAGTAACTACCGGTATTCTGCACAAAAGCCTGCAACAGCATAACCGTAGGGCCAAGGATCAAGACGATAAGCAATAAAATAATCGCGAGACCCAGATTGAGTTCGCTTAAGCGTTTCACACCTTTATCGAGGCCAGAAAATACCGATAATGTCGCCAATAAAGTAATGCCGATAATCAAACACACCTGCACCACAGCATTATTAGGTAAACCTTCAAATAGATAACTCAGACCCGAGTTAACCTGCAACACCCCAAAGCCCAGTGAGGTCGCCACCCCAAACATAGTGCCAAGCACAGCAAAGGTATCCACTGTATGGCCAATAGGACCATAGATGCGTTCACCAATTAAGGGATAAAGCGCACTTCGCGGCAATAACGGTAACTTATGTCGATAAGAGAAATAGGCCAGACTCAATGCCACCACAGCGTAAATCGCCCAAGCATGCAGTCCCCAATGGAAGAAAGTGATCTTCATTGCCTCTTTTGCGGCAATAAGACTCTCAGGGGTTGCATCCGGCGGAGCCAGATAGTGCATAACAGGTTCAGCGACCCCAAAAAACATCAAACCTATGCCCATACCCGCCGAAAACAACATGGCGATCCAGCTTTTATAGCTATAGTCAGGCACTGAATGATCTGGTCCTAGTTTGATATCGCCGAAGCGACTGACCATGACAAATATGATAAAAATCAGGAAAAACGCCACACTTAGAATGTAAAGCCAACCGGCTTTCATTTCTATCCATGACTGCATTGATCTAAAAAAGGTGTTTGCCTCTGTGGGCCATACTGCGCAAATCATCACCATCAAGATGATGAAAAAGACCGACGAATAAAATACCGGCGGATTAATACTCGACTTGATTGACATTGACTCTCCCTATTTCTAGCGGGTTCACACTCCAAATATCTCAACATACCAACGGCGAGATAGGACAAAACTTATACTTAAAATTTGGTAAATACTGCGTGGCTCATCTATGACCAGTATGGGGGAAATCCCAAAGATCATGGCAACGACTCGCTATGGCTAAACGCGACAGGATCTGAACAACGGGATTAACAACACTCGACTTTTTTAAGCCAATGATTGATGGATAAACAGAATTAACACCACTAAGGCAGCTAACACCCACCTTTAGCATAAAACAAATATATTACTAGGGTCTGTTGATCTTTGCTGTACAAATGTTGTTCAGCAATACATCGGCAGCCACATTAACATAAACGCCAGTGACACCATACTGGCGTAATTTCTTGCTAGCTTGTCATATCTTGTTGATATTGCTCGATAGTGCTTAATTCTTCCAAAAGCATTCTCCACTAAATGTCGATACCGATATAAGCACCAATCGACTCTTTCTTGAGGTGTATTCTTATAGCGGCGCCTTGGAATGACAGATTTC
>NZ_JAKKRN010000034.1:0-57248 GCF_025654245.1 Shewanella sp. SM29 | reverse complement strand
CTCTATGCTGGCTGAAATCGTGTTGTGGTGTATTGGGTTAGCGGCACAACACCTTGGATGGCAAAGATATTTTCAAGCCAATACAGTGAGAAAGCAGGCTGTGCTATCAATTGTTAGACTTGGAAAGGAAGTACGCAAAAGAGACAAATATCCGGTAAAGGAGACAATTTTTCGCTGGGCATTAATCGAATATATAAACTTAGTTCATGACGCTGGAAAACCTCAATTATGAGGGGATCCCCCAGCGCCACCATACTCCGGAGTTGTTATAAACTTAGGTCCTTTATTTTCCTCACAAACGGCATGCTGTGGCGAGACTAAATCGGCAAAGTGCTCTCTTGGATGAGTTAACCAATATGGTGTCAAATCCTCACCCAATGGACTCTGCATATTAAAAAGGTGATGATAAAAATTATTGTTTCCGTGCTTTGCTCGATCGAGCCAATTTACAAACTTTATTGACTGTTTAAAAGTGACGTCACAAGATTTAATAAAGTCTGACTCACTTATACCAAAGCTTGATAATGATTTACGTATTGAGGGAACAGTCCCCTCACCAACACCAATAATTGGGATATCTAGAGATTCGATGAGCGTAATGGAGAGTTCTGGATTGTTCTTTAAAACCAGTCCTAAATGATTAGCAGCTAACCAACCTGATGTCCCACCACCAACTATCGCTACTTTTCTTATAGTCATAGCATGATCCTACAATTAAGCATGAACATATTGAGTCATATATTGGATAACCATTAGCCCTTTAATATTATTACTTTTAATTTAACGCAGTTTAGTGCTTAATAAAAAGCCTAGCAATTGCTAGGCTCTTATTAATCTAACTAATTAAATTAGAAGCGCAACGCAACACCGAGTTTATAACGGGCTTCACCATCAAAACTCCATACAGGGTAATTATCTTTAAATTCACTAATAACCCCCTCTGCATCCACTGGAGATACACCTTTTTGTACGCTATCTTCTTCAAGCAAGTTAACCACTTCAAAAGTTAACGACAGATAATCTGTTAGATTATAGCTAGCACTTAAATCTAAGGTGCCATACGCTTGATGTTCACGGTTACCATAGAACCCTGGTAATTCACGCATCATATATTCAGAACGCCAGTTATAAGCTACCCGAGCTGAGAAATCATCCATTTCGTAGTAACCAACTAAGTTTACAGTATGTTTGGATGAGTCAGAGAATACTCCAACACGGTCTGCATAGTTTTCAGCTGGTGATGAAGCGTCTGCAAAGGTGTAGTTAACTGAGTAACCTAAACCACTATCGAATGAATCTTGTAACTGAAGTTCGATACCATCAATTGAGCCACCATTAGCGTTATAATTTTCACTTACAGTCCAACAATCGTAAATACCCGCACCACATGTACTACCACCTGCAGTGATTAGGTTGGGATCTTCAATTCCGATTTGTTGATTCAGTTTTTCTCTTGTAGAGATAAATGAACTTACATCTTTGATAAAGTAAGTTACTGCAAATAAACCTTCTCCACTGAAGTACCATTCTAAACTTACATCTGCTTGTGAAGCTTTGAAAGGTTGTAAATTTACGCTACCGGTGACTTTCTTCTCGTTACCAGGAGTACCATCGTTGAAGCCAGGTAACTTAGAGGTTGCGAATAAATCGGCATAATTTGGACGTGAAATAACTTGAGCTGCTGAGGCTCTTAAAATTAAATCACTTGCAAGGTCGAATGCAATATTTACACTTGGTAAAACATCGTTATAGCTGGCTTTGTCAGTACTTAAACCATCAGCATATGTACCTGTTTTGCTGAACGCATAATAATCAGATTCAACATCAGTAGACACATATCTTAAACCGAAGTTACCACGAACGCCTTCACCAGCGAATGTAGCCATAGTGTAGAGCGCTAAATTCTTTTCTTGCAGTGTGCCATATCCTGATTTATCGAGAGTAAAACCATCGATAGCAGCATAGGCATCATTAATCATGTTATCAAAAATGGGCTTAGGTAAGGTGAAGCCTGCGCCAGATGACATAGTACCAGAATAATAAGCTGATGCATCTTTTGCTACTATATTAGAGGATTGAGCAGCCTCGGTAGTTTGAGTAACATCATGATCGGCATAACTAATGCCTGATTTAAATGATGTAATAGCACCTAGCTCAACAGGAATAGTAATGTCAAATGTCGCAAAGGACTCTTCATCAGTATTAGGTTGTTTTTTAAGAGCCCAACCCGCTGTTTCTAATTGTCCATTAAAATCAGAAGCATCAAATGCGTTGTTTGCAATGTTAATATCAATGACATCGCCAGTAGCATCATAGATACCCGCGAAATCTTCAGGTTTACCAATAGACTGACCATAGTTTGAAGTTAAATCGGTACCACCTTCAGCTTTGGTCTTACCAATACGACCTTCTAACTTATAAGCATCTGCCTGATATGCAAAATCCAAATCAATTGTGTCAGAAGACATACTCGCTTTACGTGCCCAAGTTTGAGCCCAAGCAAATCCACCTTTACCTGTGTGCTCAACTAATGTACACACGCCTGCAGCATTTTTCTTAAGGCAAGTATTTTCACCCTGCTGAGTAGGAAATAAGAAAATTGAAGTATTAGCATTGTTTGCATCAAGTTGAAGGCTCATCAAATTCAAACCAAACTCAAGATTATCAGTTGGTCTGTATTGGAATGCAGCATTAACAGCGGTACGCTCTCGGTCTTGCTGGAATGTGGTCGGAACTATCTCCCCCCAACCAAGTAAAGATTCGATACCATTGCGTTGATATTGAGTTTTATCTAAAGAACCTGCAACTAAGAAACCGAATTTTTCATCTTCCGTTTTCCAGCTATAAAGTCCTGAGGTTTGTGGATCTATCTCTTCGGATACAGTGCCGTAATCCCCCTTTGTACTTAAGAATACAGAATTTGCATCTAAATCTAATGGTTTACGGGTTTTAACAATTACAGTACCACCAATACCACCTTCGGCAATATCTGCCTGAGATGATTTGAAAACTTGAATACCGCCCACCATTTCTGGTGGTAATAGACTGTAATTAAAGCTACGGTCAATAGCTTGTTGGTCGAACCAACCCGTTGAAGCCACAGAATGACCATTTAGCAAAGTACTGGTTAACTGGCTTGAAGCACCACGAATTGATACTTGTTGGCCTTGACCAAATTGACGATTAACCGCGACACCAGGAATGCGTCCTAAAGACTCACCCACATCTCCATCTGGAAATTTACCAATATCTTCTGCTGTGACCGCATCCACTACAGCATCAGAAAAACGTTTGTCGTTAACTGATGCCTTCATTGATGCTCTCATACCGCGAACTTCAATTTTTTCAATATTTTCAGGTGCTGCGGTGGTTGCCACGGCGTCTGCAGCAACAGCGCTAATGGATACAGCACTGCCGAGTAGGATAGCAATATTTGTAGCTAGTACAGTTTTCTTAAAGGTTGATGGTCGCATCTCGTTTCCCTTCCATAACTTTATTATCGTTTTAGTATTCATAACCATTCCCCGCGGAATGACAACGCTGTCATGTCTAGTGCAAACATTACACAATAATTAACAGCCTTGCCACAACAAAATAACGATGGAAGCAAAAAAATGTCATAAAGCAGAATTTTGAATCAGTAGTTTTATTAAAAACCATTATAAAACATGAGCTTTAATATTATGACGTAAATTTACAACTCCCAGCATAATTGTAACAATGATAAATTAACGCCAATTTGTAACAATTCAGGATTGCTAAGCACATCAAAAGCTCGCACTATAAGATGTATAAGTCAGAAAAAAATGATAAAAAATGTAAGCTTGTAAATTGCTGGTAAAGAATTTACGTTCATAGAACAGTTAACCCCTCGCGACCTTAGACAAAGAGTTTTTACATCAATGAAAGTCACTATCAACGACGTAGCTAAATATGCTGGAGTGTCTATCAAGACAGTATCCCGTGTAACCAATAACGAACCTTCAGTGAAGCAGGCCACCGTTGACAAAGTGAACGAGGCGATAAAAGCACTTAACTACCAACCTAATTTAGCAGCAAGAAATCTAGCAGGAACTAAATCCTATGCTATTGGTTTTATTTACGATAATCCAAACGCTTACTATATTATTGATATGCAAAATGGGATCTTGTCAGCCTGCAAAGACAAGGGCTATGAACTTGTCATTCACCCTTGCAATGCCAAATCAGAGACCATATGTGATGAGCTTACAGCACTAGTCAAATATTCTAGGCTCGCTGGATTAGTACTGACACCTCCCTTGTCAGAAGATCCTAAAGTACTCAAAGCACTCACTGAAATTGATGCTAACTATGTGCGCATTATTGCGGGAGAAAAGGACAACGATCAGAATGGGTTGACTATTTTAGTCAACGATAAATTTGGTGCAGTTCAAATCACCCAGCATCTGATTGATTTAGGCCACAAGCATATCGCTTTTTTAAGCGGAGATTTACACCATGAATCCACCAAAGAGCGATTACTTGGTTTTAAACAGGCATTAACAATAAATAACCTAAAGCTGAATGAAAACTACATAATTGAAGGGAAGTACTCATTTGAGTCCGGTGTTGATGGTGCTAACAAGCTCATCAAACTAAAAAATCGCCCGACGGCAATTGTTGCTTGTAACGATGAAATTGCCGCTGGTGCACTTTTTGCGGCTCGTTTAGCGGGTTTAGACATACCCGTTGATTTATCAATTGTCGGTTTCGAAGATAGCCCATTCTCACGTCAAACCTGGCCTAAACTCACCACTGTACATCAGCCAAACGCAGAAATAGCTCAGGTTGCTACTGAATTATTAATAGCAAAACGTCGCGAGCAAGATGCCATATATTCTAAAACCTTTACACCAGAACCTATCATTCGTGACTCGTCGGCAATTCCTAAACAATAAAAAAGAGAGCATATTTGCTCTCTTTCTATCTCCCAAATCACATAGAAATCAATGTAATTTGAGCTTCGGACGCTGCCACTTCAATAACTTTTGTGCCACTCGATACACAATTGCCGAAAACCAACCATAAAGGCTGGCTAAATGCCTCTGATACAAAGAGATATACATCAATCTTGCTATATGGCCTTCAACAAAGAAAGTACCAGAGCGTAGGTTCCCCATTAAATTGCCTACAGCAGAGAAGCGGCTTAAAGACACTAATGAGCCGTAATCTTTATAAATAAAGGCCTTTTCAGGCTTACCTTGTAATCGATTAACGATATTATCAAACAAGGTATCAGCCATCTGAGCTGCTGCTTGCGCCCTTGGTGGAACAGGCTGGCCAGAACTTTGGATCAATAGAGCGCAATCGCCAAGGGCGTAGATATCTTGATGACCTTTAACTCGCATACAATCATCAACTTCTACCTGATTTCGCGGAGTAATGGGCAATTTTGCAAAATGCTGAAATGCTTTTGGCCCTTTTACACCGGCAGCCCATACTTTTAAGCCTGCTTTAATCACATCGCCATCTTGGGTAATGAAACCATCACGAGTCACTTCTTTAACTTGAACACCGATATGTAAACGTATACCAATCTGATCAAGAACAGCTTGAGCTCTAGCGCTTACACGCTCTGGTAATTGAGGAAGGATTTTGGGTGACGCTTCAATCAAATGCACATCAAGATGATGCTTAGCGATATTCAGATAGCCGTACTCTTTAACAGACTCAATTACATGATGAAGCTCTGCTGCCAATTCAACACCTGTCGCACCCGCACCGACAATACCAATGCTGACTCTTTCTTGCGTTTCATTTAATTGGAGTAAAGCGTCGAGTAATTTATGATGAAATAAATTGGCATTTTCAAGGCTGTCTAAGAAAATACAATGCTCATCAGCACCTAATGTATTGAAACTATTAGAAACTCCACCCAATGCAAGCACTAAAAAATCATAATTGATTTGTCGCTGCTCTAGGAGCAACTCGCCTTCATCATTATAAACTGCAGCTAACTGAATCGATTTAGCATCCGGCTCACACTGCTCTATCTCACCACGAATATAGCGATAACCGTTTTTAAGTCCATGATCGCGATAGAGTAAACCTTCAATAGATTGATCTATCACACCAACAGCGACTTCGTGTAATTTAGGCTTCCATATATGAATAGGACTTTTATCAATTAAGCACACATCGACGACATCACTACCGCCCCATTTACGGCCCAACTTCGATGCAAGCGCTAAACCAGCAGCACCACCACCCACGATCACTATTCTTTTTGTAGCCAAAATGACAACCTCATAAAACTCATTTGCGAGGCTAAGTTATACCATGTTACAGATAAGAGATAACTACATTAGTTGAGTAAAACAGGCTATTTTCCATTAAAGATATTTCAGAAACCCAGCAGTACTATTTTGTTTCTCCATATGCTTAGGCAACAAAAAAGGGCCTCTAGGCCCTTTAGAATCGTTCGTAAGCAGTTTATACCGCTTCTTCGTTTTCTTCACCCGTTCGAATACGGATAACACGTTCAACATCAGTGACAAAAATTTTACCATCACCAATTTTGCCTGTGCGGGCCGTTTCAACAATGACATCAATTGCTTGGTCGAGCAGATCGTCTTGGATCACTAACTCTATTTTTACTTTTGGCAGAAAATCCACCATGTATTCAGCACCACGATACAACTCTGTATGCCCTTTCTGACGACCAAAACCCTTAACCTCCAGTACCGTCATCCCAGTTATACCAATTTCTGCAAGTGATTCGCGCACATCATCTAACTTAAATGGCTTAATAATGGCTTCAACTTTTTTCATTAAAAATTCCTCATCCCTTGCAATAACATAAACAAACAGAATAACACTAGCTTACACGGGGTTACGTCAATATTGAAGTGAATGTAGTGCTTTACTCATAAAACACAGTTTCTATAAAATCGCTTTTAGCACATAAAAGTCTAAAAAAAGTACTATGAATTTTGCCTCAGATTTTATACTTACATTCTAGCTAGCACTAACTCGCTCGCGGGATGCAAGCGTAAAATAACAAGGATCTGTTATGAACTTCCATCGAAAAGGCTTTAGCCTGATAGAACTTATCACTACGATATCGATTTCAACAATCTTGTTAACAGTTGGAGCTCCTTCCTTGACCGAGCTCAGCGATCAGATAAGAGCTGATACCAATATTAAAACTATCCAGCAGACACTTCAATTTGCGCGAAATACAGCTGTTAGTTATGGTTATAGGGTCACAGTATGCCCACTCGTAAATGGAAAATGCACTCAAGATTGGCAAAAGGGATTAACAATTTTCATTGATACAGGTGTAGTCGAAAGCTTCGATGCTAACGATAAAATTATTAGGGTCATTGATGAATTCGATTCGAAAGATTTTTTAACATACAATAAAAGTTCGATAAAATTTCAACCTGATGGGTTAGCTTCTGGAAGTAATGGTACTTTCAAGTATTGCCCACGAACAATTGATAGCAAAAACTCCCGTGCAATCGTTGTTAATCAGGCGGGTAGAGTTCGCCTTTCTACCGCAAAGAATATCAATTGCGATTAAATTTAAATATATACTCCCTATTTAAATTTAATTATATAAAAGCAAGAAAATCAATTTATTGGGTATATTGAAAATATAGAATAGATACTGATCATTAGAGTCTCCTCGCATATACTTAGCTAAGTTTTAACGAGGATAGCTACATGTTAATTATTTCAAGAGGATTTACCTTAGTCGAACTGATGGTCACAATTGCCGTAGCAGCAATCCTACTAGCCATAGGGGTTCCATCACTTACGTCGCTATACGAAGGGACACGCAGCGCTAATGAAATACGAAAAATTAGTGATGTGTTTGCTTTTGCAAGAAACCAAGCTGTCAACTATGGTGCAACAGTAACAGTCTGCCCATACGCGGCATCACCATGCGGCACAGACTGGAATAAGGGGTTCAGTGTATATATTGACAATGGAGGTGCCAAGAATGTATTGAAAGTGATCGATAGTTTCAATACACACGATGTAATTTCCCTATCAGGGCCCGCCGATAAAAAAATTGATTTTACACCCGATGGTTTAGTCTCAGTTGAAACATCAATTATCTATTGTTCAAATGGGCAAAGTGACAATTCTAAAAGCATCAACATTAGCACTTCAGGTTTAATAAAAGAGGGCGCAGATGGGAAAAGCTGCACATAAACTATGGGAGACTAAATCTACCGTTCACTACCCTAAAATAATATTATCCTTAAATCGTTCGTTGTTAACATTTAAAAATACATGCTGATGTTTATCTAGGTGTTAACTTATCCAAAACTTGCGCCTTAGTATTAGTAAATTCAGCGTTTAATGCGACACACTCCTCAACACTATAGATGTAATATTTCGATCCATCATTTGATTGGCGAGTAGTACCAACAAGGCTAGCCATTCTCACATTCATTTCACTACTCTTCCAATGATAGAAGGCAATCTCAGCACTTTTCTTTGATGTAATGTAGCATTTGAAGTCTTGTTCGCTGACTGTCGCTCCAGAGTCAGCCCAAACTAAGCTTGGTAAGAAAGCCACCGTTATAAAGAGGTTTATTAATTTCATTTCCAACACTCCGCACTCGGACCTTTTGCCCCAGTATCTGATATTGTTAAAGGAGAGCACGAGGCATCACGGCTAGCCTGAACCCCTTGAGCAACTGCCTTAATCGTAAAGCTTGATGCACCACTTGATGATACAGAGTAATGTTTGTGTTCAGTGATATAAGGGTTGGCCCCTACAAGTTTTGTTAAATCTGTAGCATATTTTTTATTATCGAGATAATACTGTTCCTGCAAGTTTGCTATACGCATCAAAGCAGCTAACCCTTCTGATCTTGCACTCTGAGCAATGTACTGCGTATAAGAAGGGTATGCAATCGATGCCAAAATACCAATGATCACGACGGCGATCATCACCTCTATCAGGGTAAAACCTTTAAGTTGAACCTTCATAAATTAATAACTCATTCATTTATATGATAATAAATTTTATTAACACCTAACCCAGAAGCAACGTTGATTGTACCTGTATAATCCCCATTTTCATTTTTATCACCTTTACCAACTCCAATAATATAGATATAGGGATCTTTACCGGATTCAGGTGCAGGAATAACAATCTGTGGTGTATCCGGTACACGTTCACCCAGTTCATAATATAATTGAGAAAAGGATCTCGTTCCTTTGTGCAGATCGAACGGATATAATTTGCCAGAACCAGACACCAAACACACGTTATCGGCAACCGAGTCTGCAGGGGGAGAATAAGAAGTGAAATAAACTTTGCCTTGGACAATCAAGGCAGCAGTTAAACTCTTTTCACCTAGACCACTAAAATCATAGAACCAGCCGAGTTTTTTACCGAAACTTATGTTGTCGGCTTCAGACGCAGGTGCATTAGAAGTCACATCATAGAGATCATTGATTGTGATCGCCTCGGGAACATCACCGCCAGTAAAACTCTTAGTCACCACATTACGATCTTGCAATGTAAAAAACATATCATTGATATCAGTAGATGATGGGTGGGGTCGCGTTCCACTTCCAATCACCACCGCATCATAGGGAACATTTTGATAAGTTTTAGTCGTAGTAGTACCACTCTCTGTCGTCACCTTAACTTCGGATAAATTAGTAAACATCGTTTGTGCTACAACAGGTTCTGCATAAAAACGACGATTATTACTATCAGTACCACCTAAAGAAGCAAATTTAAATGCACTCCAACTCGACTTACTTGCACTTGGAAGATCAATACGCCAGACATTTGCACCGACATCGGAGGCATAAATCCTATCTGTATACCCATCATTATTACTATCAAGTACGGCGACTGAGTTTGGAATGCTATCCTGAATTCCCGAAAGTGCTGTTGCACCCGATGCAGAGCCACCAAATGAATGAATCAAAGTTCCCTTCTCTGCATCGACAATATAAACCGCACGACCTACCGGAGAAGATGAAGGAGTTGCATCAAAACTAACATCGTAGCCACCACCAAAAATGAGTACAGGCTTTTCATAACCAACGATTTTCGTCACTATAGGTTCCGACCATGTTTGTCCAAGATCAGAAAAACCATCCGTTGATGGGTTAATAGTCCACATTAGAGAAGGGCTATCAGGGTTTGTCACATTGAGGGCATAATAAGACGATCCACCTCGACGCATCCCCATATAGACCCATGCTTTAATCACTTTACCCTCAGCATCAGTTTCTGTGTAAGCAACTGGAGATGAATCCATTCCGTATACTGTGTGTACACCTGAAGGATCATTACTTCTCAGTTCTGTTAAATTAGGCAATAACTCATAGGGAATAAAGCCCCAAGTCTCTGATACAGATTCGCCCGCATCTTTAAACATATGCACAACACCTTGATTAGTGCCAAGCATGATACGAATATCAGTCGCGCTTTTTGTGCCGAAATTGAGTGCTAGTGGCTTAGAATGAAGAGGATCACCCATAACATCATTACGTTTATCTGTCGTACTACCATCTTTATTATCGTCGTCGACATCTATCCCATTAAGCCAATTTAACGTATTAGCAAGCTCATCTACGCTAGTTCTCATATAGCTAGCTAGCGCAGCATCACCTCCTGCTGCAGTTTGTGCATTAGCAAGTGTTAAGGGCGTTAAACTGGAGGACCCATTTAAGTTACTTACAATATTCCTAACATCTTGCTTTCTAATTTGTGCCGCGACTCCGCCGACCTCAACTTTATTCCCATCCTTTTGCGCAACACAATCCGACCATATAGTACAGGCACCATCTTTAATATTGCCGTTATCTGCTATAGCTGCATTTCCTTTACTATCAACCAATGTACCATCTGCGGTTACTTTTAATTTTTTTAAATTACCGCTCCAACGAGGTCCTTTGCCTGGGAGAAACATAGCGTAATAAGCAGCATCAAATGTCTGAGTCCTATCAAAATTATTACTAGCAATACTTGGAGATGTAAAACTTGAATCAATATTCAAAATATTTGATAACGCATCATTAAGTGCATTCTGTAGTTCAAGACTGTTCTGAGCAGCAAAATATAAACCACCACCTCTTTTAGCCGTCTCAGCAAGTAAAGGTGCGGCATCTTCTGCACCTTTACTAAAACCAATAGTATAAGTACGAACATTCTGCATTTGCTCAGTATTTGAACTGTCCAATTTTTTAATTAAGTCGTTATTAAACATATAACTAGCTAATGCGGGCAAATAGCTTGCTGTATCTAGATTTTTAGAAAATGAAGAGTAATCCCCTTCCTTACTTCCAGTGGCAGTTAAACTAATAACGTCATTATTCGCATTTTTATCAACTGTTGGAGAGCCATCAGTGACATAGATAACATAAGCAATATCCGTACATACTTTAAATGGACTTGCGTAGTTACCACTCTTCTCCACTAAGCTGTCATACGGTGGTTTATTTCCAACATAAGAGCCATAATCTGTATCACTATGACCATATTTAACGCCCTTACCGGCAAAATAACGGTAAGCTTCATACATAGTCTCACATAGTGGTGTATTTGTTTTTGCCAGCAAATTATCAATAGTAGTTAATAAACTCGCACGCGTACTATCCGTCATCTGAGTAATGCCAGAGACAATTCGACCACCGTCTCGATTACCTTCATTTGGATAATTATAATTAAATACAGCAAGTCCAAAATCCACTGTTGGAGTTGAACTAATAATATTAGAAATCGCTTTCTTCGCAATTTCTAGTCTTGAAACTTTTACCGTTGGTAATTTTCCCGCTTTAGATAATCCGTACCATCTTAGGTAATTATCAGTGTACAAGGTAATAGGTTGTCCAACACCAAAGTCAGTATTATTGGCTGCGGCTAAAGCATTGGTCCAAGTTGTTCCTGGTAGTGAGGAAGTAAAATATGGATATGCTTTCTTTTTACTACCTGACCCCGTTGTTACCCCGTTAGCAGGAAATCCATTAGGATATGATGATGAATTACTCGGATTTATTTGAGAAATATCTTCCCAACAATCAATTACTTTTATTGCAGTACCATTTGTTTCAGGTAGTTCTTTCCAAACGCCAGTAGTACCACTTGATGTGAACTCTCTTATATACCCAGTAAAACGACCAAACTCTGCTAATGCAGCTTTGCTTTGACTACATCCATTTAAACTAGCTTTAAAATTACGCTTATCAGAGCTAGTATCAGGGGTGGGTAATCCCCCACCGCCAACAGCATAATAAATAAGAGTATCACTATACCCAGAACCACTTACGGCTGGGTAGTCATAGTTAGGGTCATAATCTACAACCTGAGTAATTTCTTCAGTTGACATACTTCCTGAGTTATCAAATATAACGAGCACTTTAGGTCTTGCACCCGTTCGAGTTGTTGATTCTTTTACATATAACTCAGTATCGTCACTAAAGGAGAAAGCCGACACAAAAGTCAGCGCAAGTAGTATAGAACAAGCCAGCTTTTTAATAATCATATCTAACTCCCAGTTAAAACTTCTTGCTCCACACCTGCGACAACAGTGAGTTGGCCCAGTTTATCTCTACCAAATTCTGCTGTACTACTAATCTCAACACGCCGACAGCTGATTAAATTACCACTATTTGGCCTTGTACTCCGCTGGCATCCAACATCTTTTGCACTAATGACAACATTACCTGCAGCATCAACTTCATAAGGAATTGGCATTAACGTTTGGTTAGAACCAAATTCAACCACAGATGAAATCTCAGATAGTTTGGCTAAGCTAGCACCTTTATTGGCTTCGATTGCCGCCTCTAAGCCACCATCAGCAATTGATTTAGCCTCAATCCGCTCAGAGCCTGCTCCAGACATACGCATAGATTGGGTCGAAATAACAGCCAAAGCGACACCAATAATAGTCATAAGCAACAATATGATAAGTGCAAAAAATAATACAATTCCTTTTTGTTTTTTCATCTTACCAACCTTCTAATTTCTAATTAACACTGGATTAGCAAGCACCATAGTCGTCGAAACTATCTTGCGTCGATAATGATCATTCAAATTTTTAATTTCCTTATCGCCCAGAGTATAAGTAGTTTCATTGGTGTAACTTTTATCTTCATCAATAGCACGAACCAACAAGAAAACCCTTAAGGCAACAAGCCTTTGAAATAATTCGTTGTCCCACATTAATGTGGTTACATTTTCTGCAGGCATAAAACTATCGGCGGTATCATCTCCATTACTATCAAAACCATAAAGAATACGCATATTCTCAATGCCTTCAACTAACTGCTCTTCGTTATTCATGCCATTATTCTTGGTTAATGTTTTTCGGCGTAGAACAGGTACAGAACCATCATTTTTAATAAAATAAATATGATGCTGATATTCCCAAAAACGAGAATTTTCGAGTACTGGATTGGGAGGATTACCGCCTTTAAACATCACAGCTTCACTCGAAGTTGCAGCCATATAAAAACGCTCGCCATTGGGATTAGTCACTGGTGGGCCAACTAATCTTTTAATTTGAATGACATCCGTATTCTGATTCACACCTGATAAGCAACTTAATGTATCCCCACTCTCGCCCTCTTCATATCCCCATAGACGCCTAAAGTGTGCAGGTTCAGCATTAGGTAAAGTACCGTTATTTACACCTGCACCAATACAATCATTTGCAACACCATCCCTCAAGGTCATATTGGTTCCAAGTACAAAATCAGTTCCCGTTATGTCCCCCATAAAACCTAACTGACTAATGTCTCTTTCCATGAGCGACAAAGCTATTCGTCCATTTTCTTGCAATTGGTTAAACTGGCTCGTTGTGATCACATTGGAAGAAGACATACTAAACATGCCAAAAAGCCCAAGAGTGAGAAATAAGCCAATGACCATAGAGACCATTAGCTCAACCAGCGACATCCCTTTCTCACAGTTTTTTAAATTATCCATACATAGTTAACCTAAATAATCATTGTCGAAAGAATAAAAAGCCGCCTACGCGTACCAATATCTTCTCCACATTCACTCCCAGAATAACTTGTACCCGCGCCCTCTCGGATCCCTCTCCACGCAATTGCGACCGTTACAGTTGAACCATCTACATTAATGCATGCTGTTGGAGAGTCTAACCCACCAACATTCTGGCTATCCATAACTTCAGCAGCCCCCATAAAACTCTGTTCCCACTGGTAAAGATCCCAAGCTTCAGTCTCTTCTGGAGTACATATACTCACTGCGCCAACAGCAACGTCACAAACATTACCGGGTTTACCCAGAGAGCCTGTATACTCACCATCGTAATTGACCAGTTGTGTTCTATTAAGCTTCATCCGGTTGATAATATCATTTGCATAATAGGAGGCTTGAGTTTGCTGAAAGGATTCAAAGCTGCCACGCTTTGCAACAATATGCAGATTAAAAATACCAATTAAGCCAATGACTAAGATCACTAACGCAACAAGCACTTCAATTAATGAGAAGCCCCGTTGAAATCCCCTTTGTGTCAACCTTTCGATTTTAGCCATAATTTTGACAAGCTTTTCAGCTATTTACCTTTTAAAATCTTAGTATTACGATAAAAATCACCAACAGTTAATAATAGATGAGTAAAATGTAAGTAGCCAGTAACATTAGCACATAAGCATTGACATCATTATGCTTTGAATGAATTTGAGACAATAAAAAAGAGGCTTATAGCCTCTTTTTTATTGTCGATTAAACAGTACACAGATTTAACGTAATTCGGCTGGCACAGCAAAAACAGTGTCTTCTTTACGCCCTTCAACTTCAGTCACAACACTAGGGGCAAGTTTAGCGATTGCTTGAACCACTTGTTGTACTAAGACCTCGGGGGCTGAAGCTCCTGCGGTGACGGCTACACGTGTAACATTATCAAACCAACTAGACTCAACATCATCTGCAGTATCCACTAGATAAGACTGAGTTCCTGTTTTCAATGCTAGCTCGCGTAAACGATTAGAGTTAGAGCTGTTCTTTGAGCCAACAACAATCAACAAATCAACGTCTGCAGATAAATTGCGTACCGCATCTTGACGATTCTGCGTTGCATAACAAATATCGTCTTTTCGCGGACCTTCTATAGAGGGAAACCTTTTCTGTAACGCAACAATAATGTCCAAAGTATCATCTACAGATAAAGTAGTTTGTGTCACGAAGCAGAGATTATTGGGATCGCGCACTTCCAAAGCTTCAACATCAGCAGGCGATTCAATCAGATAAACTCCACCATTAGGATTATCGTATTGTCCCATAGTACCCTCGACTTCAGGGTGCCCTTCATGGCCAATCAGGATGCACTCAATACCTTTGCGGCTGGCACGCGTCACCTGAAGATGTACTTTAGTCACTAAAGGACACGTCGCATCAAAGACTCTCAGCCCTCTCGCCTTAGCTTCTTGTCTCACCGCTTGAGATACACCATGGGCACTGAAGATAACAATGTTGTTATCCGGCACTTGATCTAACTCTTCGACAAAAACCGCACCGCGATCCTTCAGATTCTGCACGACATAGCGGTTATGCACGACTTCATGGCGAACATAAATAGGCGGCGAAAATAATTCCAACGCCCGTTCAACAATACTGATAGCACGATCAACACCCGCACAGAAACCTCGCGGGTTAGCGAGCATAATGTTTAAACTTGGGCTAGTAGGATCGAGTTTCATCTTAAAATACCTTTACTACGTCCAGTTCAAAAGTGATCTTGTGTCCTGCCAGAGGATGATTAAGATCGACTGTGATGGAATCACCCGCAACATCACGGACTATACCTGGGATCTCACTACCACCAGGGCCGGCAAAACTCACAATCACGCCAGCCTCTAAATTCATGTCAGCCGGAAAACGGCTTCGATCTAGATAATGGATAGCATCAGGATTGGATTCGCCAAAGGCATCAATCGCTTCAAGCGTGAAACTGTGCTTATCACCTTCAGCAAGCGTCACCAGCTGCGCCTCAAATGCAGGACTTAAAGTACCATCACCCACATTTAATCGAGCCGGTTTACCCGAGGCTTTAGTGCTATCGGCAGTTGAGCCATCAGCAAGCACAATGTTCATGTGGCATAATAATGAACGTGTCACAGTCACTTTTTAACCCCTTCAGCGCTATCAGCTTCAGACTTATCGCTTACAAATGCATCCCAAATAATCAGCACTGCACCGACACAAATAGCAGCGTCGGCAATATTGAATGCTGGATAATGGCTCTTATTCCAGAAGAAATCGATAAAATCAACCACGAAACCATGTATCAATCGATCGACTAAATTACCTAAAGCACCACCAATCACTAAGGTGTAAGCTAGATTCAGTTTCCACAAAGAAGACGATTGCTTACGCAACCACACAGTCAATAACGTACTGAATCCAATCGCAACAATCGTAAACAGCCAGCGCTGCCAACCTCCAGCTTCACTTAAAAAACTAAAAGCTGCACCATAGTTACGTACATAAGTGAAATTAAAGAAGGGCAATAATTTCACTGATTCATACAAATCAAAATTGGCTAAGACCCATTGCTTAGATAGCTGATCGGCTAAAAACACCAATACAGCTACCCAATACCAACGTAAGCCACTGTCTTTCCAAGTTAATGGCATACAGATCCTTTACGCAAACTGACGAACTTCGCCGTCACCTTCAATATTGGTTACGCAGCGAGTACAAAGTGTTGGGTGAGCCTCAATAGTGCCAACCTCTTCTCTGTGGTGCCAACAACGCTCACACTTCTCGGCAGTGCTTGAAGCAACCACTAATTTCAGTGATGCCAACTCAGTCTCAACCGCTTCCAATGTAGCATCAGCTAAAGGCAATACTTTGGCTTCAGAGGTCAACAACACAAATCTCAGCTCGTCACCGATATGGGTTAATTGCTCAGTCAAAGTAGCATCCGCAAACAAGGTCACTTCAGCTTCTAATGAGCCACCGATACGTTTGTCACGACGCGCTTGTTCAATCACTTTGTTGACTTCATTACGCACGGTTAGTAACTGCTGCCAATAGTCATCGCTCAAATCAGTCGCTAAGGTGACTGATTTCAAACCTTGATACCATTCTTGGGTAAAGACATAAGCATCACGCTTGCCAGGCAGTAATTGCCATACTTCGTCAGCAGTGAAGCTTAAAATTGGCGCAATCCAACGCACCATGGCCTCAGAGATCAGATACAGCGCCGATTGACAACTACGGCGCGCATGGCCTTCTTGCTTAGCCGTATATTGGCGGTCTTTAATGATATCCAAATAGAAACTGCCTAACTCAACCGAGCAAAACTGCATCAGTTTTTGAGTCACTATATGGAAGTTATATTGATCATAGGCTTCGATGATTTCCTGTTGCAGCGCAGCGGCACGGCGAACAACCCAACGATCTAACGCCACCATATCTTCAACGGCCACTAAATCCTTAGCGGGCTCGAAACCGTTTAAGTTGGCTAATAAGAAACGCGCAGTGTTGCGAATACGACGATAGGCATCCGCGCTGCGATTTAAGATTTCGTCAGAAACCGTCATCTCACCGCTGTAATCTGTTGCCGCAACCCATAAACGCAGAATATCGGCGCCTAATTTGTTAGTTACCGTTTGTGGTGCAATGACGTTACCGATAGATTTTGACATCTTGCGGCCTTTACCATCGACGGTAAAACCATGGGTAAGCACTTGCTTATACGGTGCTTTGCCATTCATTGCGGTTGAAATCATCAAAGATGACATAAACCAACCGCGATGTTGATCGCTACCTTCAAGATACAAGTCAACACCGTGTCCGTGGAATTCAGGACGTGCGGCTACCACTGATGAGAAGGTTGAACCTGAGTCGAACCAAACATCTAAGGTATCGGTTACTTTACGGTATTGTTCCGCTTCATCACCCAGCAATTCTGCGGCATCAAGGTCCCACCAAGCTTGAATACCCTGCTGTTCGATACGGCTGGCTACACGTTCCATTAACGACACGCTATCAGGATGCAACTCTTCGGTTTCTCGGTTCACAAACAGCGTGATAGGCACACCCCAAGTACGTTGGCGTGAGATACACCAGTCAGGGCGGTTTTCAACCATTTTTTCGATACGACTTTGGCCCCAATCAGGGATCCATTGGGTTTGTTCGATTTCTTTCAATGCTTGCGTGCGTAGACCGTGGTTATCCATAGAGATGAACCACTGCGGTGTCGCGCGGAATATAATTGGTGTTTTGTGGCGCCAGCAATGTGGGTAGCTGTGACGGTAAGCCACGTGATTCAGCAAGGCACCTTTTTCTCTCAGCAAAGCTACGACGTTATCGTTAGCTTTAAAAACATGTTGCCCAGCAAAATACTCGGTATCAGGCTTGTATACACCGTTGTCGCCAACAGGGTTTGCGACTTCTAAACCGTACTTTTGACCAACAACAAAGTCGTCTTGACCATGACCCGGTGCAGTATGAACGATACCGGTACCCGCATCAGTAGTGACGTGATCGCCTAAAATTGCAGGCACATCAAAATCCAAGAAGGGGTGATTAAAGCGGACAAGCTCAAGCGCGGCGCCTTTGGTTGTACCAAGCACAGTATGGCTTTCGATGTTATAGCGAGTAAGGCAAGATTCAACCAAGACTTCAGCTAAAATAAGCGCTTGCGTCACACCGTCTTTTTCGAATTCAACTAAGCTGTAATCCAGCTCAGGACTCAAAGACAAGGCGCGGTTCGCTGGTAGCGTCCATGGCGTGGTCGTCCAAATTACCATAGAGACAGGATGTAAGTAATCGCTTACCCCAAACTTAGCCGCAACAGCTTTACTGTCAGCGGCGACAAACGCCACATCAATAGCGGGTGATGTCTTATCTTCATATTCAACTTCGGCTTCAGCTAAGGCTGAACCACAGTCGGTACACCAATGCACAGGTTTGACGCCTTTATGCAAGTGACCACTCTCAATCACTTTCGATAAAGAACGAACGATATTAGCTTCAGTTGAAAAATCCATCGTTAGGTACGGATTTTGCCAATCACCCAGCACACCTAAACGGATAAAGTCTTCACGTTGACCGTTAACTTGCTCTGCAGCGTATTTACGGCATTCTTCACGGAATTCTGCTGCAGTGATTTTTTGACCTGGCTTACCCACTTTTTGCTCAACTTTCAGCTCAATAGGCAAACCATGGCAATCCCAACCTGGTACATAAGGCGCGTCAAAACCAGACATGGTTTTTGACTTAACAATAATGTCCTTGAGGATTTTATTAACTGAGTGACCAATATGAATACTGCCATTCGCATACGGTGGGCCGTCATGCAAAATGAAGGGAGTACGGCCAATTCGGCTATCACGGATCTGTTGATACAAACCGTCTTTTGTCCAGCGCTCTAACATCTCTGGCTCGCGATTTGCCAAATTACCACGCATCGGAAACTCTGTTTCCGGCAAATTCAAAGTAAATTTATAGTCGCTCATTGATCCTATACCGTTAATTAAACTGATAAATTTCAGCCTGCATCATTACCAAATAAAGCTCTGGCTTCATTTGCATCATTTAAAATCTGTTTTTTTAGCGCATCCAATGAGTCAAAAGGTTGCTCATCTCGGAGTTTAGCTACCAACTCGACTTCAACATGTTTGCCGTAAATGTCACCTTCAAAATCAAAAAGATGCACCTCAAGCTGACACACTTGACCGTTCACTGTCGGGCGAAACCCAATATTGGCGACGCCCTCATAAATATCGCTGTTATCCCAATAACATTTAACCGCAAACACACCGCGTACCGGCACAACATTGCGCTTTAAGGCGATATTCGCGGTGGGAAAACCAATTGTGCGGCCAATTTTTTGCCCATGCGCTACACGGCCACTCAAGGTAAAAGGATGTCCTAATAGGCGTCTCGCCTGTTCAAGATTGCCCTTCGCCAATTGTTCACGCACAGCAGTCGAGCTCACTCTTTGCGAGCCCAGCATAAAACTTTGAGTGCTGACCACAGTAAAGCCATATTGGATACCCGCCTGCACTAGCATTTCAAAATTGCCTTTACGGCCTTGACCAAAACAAAAATCATCACCGACGACGAGGTATTTGACACCCAGTTTGCGGACCAACAATTCTTCAATAAAATGCTCTGCAGGTTGATTAGCAAAAGTGCGATTAAAGTTAACACACACTAACCGCTCAACCCCAAGTTCATCGAGCAAAATGACTTTATCACGTAATAAACTTAAACGAGCCGGCGCGTTGTCGCCGCTAAACAATTCTTGCGGCTGAGGTTCAAACGTCATTAATGTCGATGGCAGCGATAACTGCTTCGCCTTCTGCACTAAGTTAGTAATCACCTGTGCATGACCACGATGGACGCCGTCAAAATTACCTATAGTCAATACACACCCGTGGTGGGATGACAAAATGTTATGTATACCGCGGATTAATTCCATAACGTTAGACAACTGCCAAGCGCAAATCGGCTGATTATATAACAGCTAGCGATGAGAATCAGCAATCAAGCTCCCCGTTTAATTGACCAAGGACGAATTCCGAGCAAAAGCAGACACAATAAGTAACTGACTGCCCCAACTAAAATTAAGCCTATCAAGGCTTTCGCACGATCGAACAAATGCCAATCTAACCAAATTTGTTGTGAAGGCAAAAAGTAATACAAGACTACCACCATCAAGGCTGTAGAGACCACGGCTTTAGCAAAAAACACCATAGTCGGCCTAGAAACACGATAAACGCCAGCTAAATGCAAGCCTCGGTATAGTAATGTGGCGTTTAGCAATGCTGACATCGAAGTCGCAATCGCCAGTCCAACATACCCAAAAGGAATAGCAAACAGCAAGTTAAAGCCCATGTTTGTGATCATGGCAATAATGCCATAACGCACAGGTGTTTTGGTATCTTGACGAGAGTAATAGCCAGGAGCAAGCACCTTAATCAGCATAAAGCTAAGCAAACCACTGCCATAAGCCATCAAACTATAGGAAGCCATTTCAACATCATGCAATGAAAAAGCGCCGCGCATAAATAATACCATCAGCATGGGCTTTGCGAGCACGATCAACCCCATCATAGCCGGTAGACCTAGCAGTAGAATCGCTTTAATCCCCCAATCCATCGTCTTGCCAAAGCCCGCACCTTCGTCATTCACATGGTTTCGTGACAGCGCAGGTAAAATCACAGTAGCAATCGCGATCCCAAACAATCCTAAGGGAAATTCGAGTAAACGGTCGGCATAATAGAGCCAACTTATTGAACCCGTCATCAAAAAACTGGCGATAAATGTATCAAATAGCAGGTTAATCTGTGAGACAGACACGCCAAACAATGCTGGGATCATCAAAGTTCTGATTTTCACCACGCCTGGGTGATGCCAGCCCCAAGAAGGCTTGACGAGCGCATTTTCACGCAATAAAAAGGGAATTTGAAATAGGAACTGAATCAAACCACCACAAAAAACGCCCCAAGCCAAGGTAATCTCAGGCTGGGTCGATGTAGGCGCATAGAAAATAGCCGCCGCAATAATTGCCACATTGAGAAATACGGGTGTAAAAGCCGATACCGCAAAACGGCCTCGGGTATTTAAAATTGAGCCAGCTAATGCCGTAAATGTGATAAACCACAGATAAGGAAAAGTAATTTTAAGCACAACGGTAGCGAGTTCAAATTTAGCACCATCTGGCTCGTTGTTAAGCCAAGCGATAAACCAACCACCACCGAATAAAGCTGACAACACAGGTGATGCAACCACCCCCAAAAGGGTCACTATTGTCACTAACAAACCTAATGTGCCCGCAACTTTACTCAATAAATCACGAGTCTCTTCTGCGGTATGTTTCTCTTGGTACTCAGTTAAAACAGGTACAAACGCCTGTGCAAAAGCCCCTTCAGCAAACAAACGACGTAAAAAATTAGGAATTTTATTTGCAAAGAAAAACACATCAGCACTTGTCCCAGCGCCCATCAAATTAGCAACAACCACATCCCTAACTAGACCTAAAACTCGGGATATCAATGTCATAGCACTAACAATCAGGCCAGATTTTAATAATTTTCTACTCAAACGTCCCCCAGACCCATATCGAATTGATTAGGTGATACATCTCAAAAAATCGATTCAGGCTCTGTCACACTGCGGTAATAGCTGCTAGAATTGCGCCACATATTACACGAGTTGGGTCGAAGATAGCCAAGGCAGGTTGGATTAATTTATCTTTATGATGAATATTCAATCATAGTCATTGACAAAGTGACTAAATGCAGGCATATTCCTCGGCCTTTAAAAGTATCAAATCCAGTTTTTAGGAGTTGCACCTTGGCTAATAGCAAGTCTGCAAAGAAGCGCGCGCTTCAATCTGAAAAGCGTCGTCAGCATAACGCCAGCCGTCGCTCAATGTTACGTACATACGTTAAAAAAGTAATCGCTGCAATTAAAGCAGGCGATCACAAAACAGCAACAGAAGCTTTTGCTGTTGCACAACCAATCGTTGACCGTATGGCGACTAAAGGTCTTATTCACAAGAATAAAGCCGCTCGTCAAAAGGCACGTTTGAACGCTAAGATCAAAGCAATCGCTGCTTAATCTATAACATAGCAAATGAAAAAAACCGGCAATTGCCGGTTTTTTTATATCTGAAAAACACTATTAATGACAATAAATGTTGTTCAATAAGTGAATCATCTCCCGTACTTCATCACTCTTGAGTGAATAAAATACCGTTTGCGCTTCTTTGCGTGTGGTTACTAAATTATCTTTGCGTAACCAAGCAAGATGTTGTGATAGTGCCGATTGACTTAAGCCTAATTTTTTATTCATTTCGCCAACGCACATTTCTCCTTCATTCAATAAATAACAAAGAATAAATAAACGGCGTTCGTTCGCGAGTGCCTTTAATAGCACTACGGCATGATCGGCTCGCTCCTGCATTAATTCAATATTCATTACGCACTTTCTCTCCTAAAACTAACCCCTGCGCTAATATAGCGTCGCCTTACGGATATAGTCGGGACATAAAGCACACTTTTTGCTAGATTGTTTTTAAAAATGGGACATGCTTAATAAAAATAAAGGAAATCTAATGAAGCCCTATCAAACTACACTTCTCTCGAGTCTTTTAATCGGGAGTTTAAGTGCGTGCCAAACTCAAGTAGAAACTGCCCCTAGTGAAGTCATTCAATTACAACAGGCAGCATTATCTTCGCAATTAAGCTATGACTTAGTCGAGTCACTCACGGTTGAAGTGGGTCCAAGACTTGCTGGAAGCCCAAAAGATATCCTCGCCGTTAACTGGGCGATAAATAAACTGACCAGCCTTGGTTTTGACCGTGTTTATAAAGAAGCCGTACAAGTGCCAATTTGGGAGCGCGGTGAAGCCAAAGCCAAAATCACCGTCCCTGTAGAACAGCCGTTGGTCATTACTGCGCTTGGTGGCAGTATTGCGACTCCTGCTGGAGGTATACAAGCTAAAATCGCGCGCTTTGATAGCCTAGAGGCATTACAACAAGCCAAGCCTGAAGAGGTGCAAGGTAAGATTGTTTTTATTGACCAAAAAACAGAGCGCCATATCACTGGTGAAGGTTATGGTAAAAGCGTTGGTGGCCGCTCGAAAGGGGCAGTCGCTGCAGCACAAAAAGGCGCAGTTGCTATCGTGATCCGCTCTATTGGCACAGATCATGACCGCATGGCCCATACTGGCATCATGCGCTACCAAGATGGCGTGCCTAAGATCCCCGCGGCTGCCATGTCAAATCCCGATGCTGATTTGGTTGGTGCATTGCTAAAACGCGATCCTAATGCCCTGCTCGAATTGCATATGTCGCCAAAAAACTTAGGTTTTAATACTTCTTACAATGTCATTGCCGAAGTAACGGGCAGTAGTAAGCCCAATGAAATAGTGCTCATTGGTGCTCATTTAGATTCCTGGGATGAAGGTACTGGCGCGATTGATGATGGCGCTGGTGTCGCCATTGTGACGGCTGCAGCCAAGCATATTCAAGATCTCGTGATAAAACCCGCTCGCACTGTTAGAGTCGTGCTATATGCCGCTGAAGAAGTTGGGCTCGTTGGCGGTAAAGCGTATGCAGAGGCTCATAAAGCGGAATTACCGCTGCACTACATAGCTGCAGAGTCTGATTTTGGGGCCGGTAGAATTTATCAAATCGACACTAAAGTGAATGAGAACATATTCACAGAAGTACAGCAAGCGCTCAGCCCTATGTCATTCAATGGCGTTGCACTGGGCAATAACCAAGCTTCAGGCGGGCCAGACGTGTCTATGCTCCCCGCCTTAGGTGTTCCAGTTGCATCTTTGAGGCAAGATGGCCACGATTATTTTGATTACCATCACACACCGAATGATACCTTAGATAAAATCGACCCTGCCGCATTGGCTCAAAACGTCGCCGCCTACGCACAATTTGCTTATATCATGGCAAATTCAACGGTGACATTAACGCCTTTAGTCACCCAATCTGAAAAATAGGCCATCAATGATATAGAGAACAGCATTAGCTGTTCTCTATCAATTAACATCTTATCGATATTTCGCTATTGCTCTTCACGTAAAAACGTTGGATTTGTTAGGGAACTCTGCTCTTCACTATAATAATAACCAGCAACATTAAATGCTTTTAATTCATCTAAAGTGTTAATTTGATGCGTAATGAGATATCTCGCCATCATGCCTCTAGCACGCTTAGCAAAAAAACTGATCACTTTATATTGACCATTTTTACAATCTTTAAATATGGGTGAAATTAATTGCCCTTGAAGTTTTTTAGGCTTTATTGCTTTGAAATATTCATTAGATGCAAGATTGACAATAATATCACTACTCGTTTCAGCAAGCGTTTCATTTACCGCTTGAGTTAACGTCTCTCCCCAAAACTCATATAGGTTTTTACCTTTAGGATTAGAAAGTGCCGTGCCCATTTCTAAACGATAAGGCATAATTAAATCCAGCGGTCTGAGCAAACCGTAAAGTCCAGATAAAATACGTAGTTGTGACTGAGTTCGAGCAATTTCATCTTCAGACAATGTATCAGCATCAAAGCCAGTATACACATCGCCTCTAAAAGCAAAAATGGCCTGTTTTGCATTATCTAAACTAAAATCTGGCCGCCACTCCCCAAAACGTGCCGCATTTAAACCCGCAATTTTATCGCTCACTTTCATTAAAGTGGCGATGTCTGTAGGGGTCAATTGCCGACACACTTGGATCAACTCCTGACTATAAGTTAAAAAATCAGGTTGTGAATACACCTGCGTCAGTGGCGGCTGTTCAAAATCTAAGGTCTTCGCCGGCGAAACCAATATCAACATCAAAAACTCCCAACAGAAACAAAAATATATGCCTATGATACTGAACGAGCATAAAAAAACCACGCTTTAACAGCGTGGTCTTTTCGATTACAACAATCAGTAATGCCTATTGTCGATGCGCTAGGCTAATTAAAGCTTTTTAGCCGGCACAAGACTGGTATCTTGCCAAATATCATCATCAAGCTGATCCATCAACTCAGGAAATTTACTACGATCGAATTCTGGAGTCTTACCCGCGTTGATCTGTTCGCGATAATCATTAATAACGCGAATTGCCAGACCCGATAATAATAATAGAGCAACAATGTTTACCGTCGCCATCAACCCCATCGAAACGTCAGCCAAGTTCCACACTAAACTTATCTTAGCGACGGCACCAAACATGACCATGCCAAGCACACACAAACGGAATAAAGGCAGTGCTTTGGTACTATTTCCCATTAAATACATCACATTTGTTTCAGCGTATGAGTAATTGGCTATGATGGATGTAAAGCAGAATAAGAAAATAGCCACCGCAATAAATGCGCCACCCCAGTCGCCAACATGTGCAGACATGGCATTAATGGTTAATCGAATCCCATCATCACTCGAGCCAATATCCCCTGATAGCAGGATTATCGCAGCCGTTGCAGTACAGATAACGATAGTATCCGCAAACACACCCATCATCTGCACAAAACCTTGGGATGCTGGATGATTAGGGTTAGGCGATGCACTTGCCGCGACATTCGCCGCACTGCCCATACCCGCTTCGTTCGAGAAAAGTCCACGAGCAATACCCGCTTGCATTGCCTGCGCGACAGTATAAGCCACGCCGCCAGCGGCAGCTTCTTGCCAACCAAAAGCACTTTTCACAATTAAGCTAATAATCGCAGGTAATTGTTCTAGGTTGAAAATAACGATAATGAAGGCTACAAGAATGTAGGCTAAGGCCATAATGGGGACAAGAAATTCAGATACTCGCGCGACTTTACGTAGACCACCGACAATCACAAATCCACTGGCAATAACTAGCCCAATCCCTACATAGGTTGGATTAAAACCAAATACTCGCTCCATGGCACCTGTAATAGTGTTAGCTTGTACTGCATTGAATACTAAACCAAAAGCAATGATCAAAAAGACAGCAAATAAAATGCCCATCCATTTCTGACCCAATCCTTTTTCCATGTAGTAGGAAGGACCACCGCGGAACTGGCCATTATGATCTCGGACTTTATAAACCTGCGCTAAGGTTGATTCAACCATAGCAGTCGCCATACCTAAAATAGCGATAAGCCACATCCAAAATACTGCACCTGGACCCGCAGCACCAATAGCAACAGCAACACCGGCCATATTACCAGCACCGACGCGTGCAGCCATACTTGTACAAAAGACTTGAAATGAAGAAAGACCGCTATCGCAACCTTGCCGACTCATGGTCATAACTTTGATGGAATGTTTAAAGTGGGTTAACTGAATAAAGGCAAGTCTAATGGTGAAATAGAGACCAGCTCCTACTAGTCCATATACTAACAACTTACCCCAAAGTAGCGCATTCAAAAAATTAACTATGGTTTCTAACATATTATTTTACTTCTTCCCGTAGCAAATGCTCCTCTAATTGTAATTAAAGGTACAACATCTGTGGTGAATGAATCCTTCCAAGTTAAAGGTAAGAATTTCGGTAGATTTATTTTTTCAAATTATCCTTCCGTGAATTTACAACATCACGGCTACCGAATTCAACGCAGCAAAATAGCACAGTATTCGAAATTGCTCATGTGATCAAGCTCGCGTTTGCACAGTTAAACGTCATTGATATCACATCTTACAACACTAGCTAAGCTACTGTTAAAGCTAGATTAACAAAAGGGCGAAGTTACGCTATTATTTTTAACAGCAAAAACAACTTTTAAAATTTGGATGCAGGGCACATTTTTGTAATAAAACTACAAATATAGTAACCCCATAGAAACTTCAATCATCTCTTGTTTGTTTTAGTGAGGCTTAACATGACACAAATACATGAAATCAATGCTCTGAAAAAGTATGTCAGAGCGACAAACTTTCTTGCGACCTCGCAAATTTACCTCAAACAAAACGTCTTACATAAACGTCCACTTGCCCATACTGATATCAAGCCACGTTTACTTGGCCATTGGGGTACCTGCCCAGGTATTAACTTTGTCTATGCCAACATTAACCGCTTGATAGTGAAACATAACCGCTCTTTTATCTATTTAGTCGGTCCAGGCCATGGTTTTCCCGCTGTACAAGCAAACTTATTCATTGAAGGCTCTTTAAGTCATTTCTACCCAGAAACTATTCCCTACAATGAAACTGGCATCGAAGATATTTGTAAGAAGTTTTCTGCTGCTTATGGTTATCCTTCACATGCAAACCCTGAAGCACCTGGACAAATTCTTGAAGGTGGCGAATTAGGCTACTCACTCTCAGTAGGCTGGGGAGCAGTATTAGATAATCCAGATCTGATCGCAACCGTCTTAATTGGTGACGGCGAAGCAGAAACGGGACCATTAGCCGCATCTTGGTATGCAAACCGCTTAGTTTCACCAGCGACCAGCGGTGCAGTATTGCCAATTGTGCATATTAACGGCTATAAGATTTCCGGTCCTACCCGCATGGGACGTATGAGCCATGAAGAACTGGATCTTGAATTCCGTGGTCTTGGCTATTTCCCCATCATAGTTGATAACGAATTAGAAGAAGATATCTATGTGCAGATGACAAATGCCATGGATACCGCTTATACCATGATCAATGACATTCAACGTCGAGCACGCAGTGGCGAAGACGTAGTTAAACCAAAATGGCCAGTCATTTTAATGCGCACAGCCAAAGGTTGGACTGGTGTCAGTGAATATAAAGGTAAGAAATTAGAAGGTAACTGCGAATCGCATCAAGTAATCGTCAATAAATGTGCTACTGATAAGGGCCATTTAGATGCACTGGATAATTGGCTTGCCAGTTACGATTTCCAAGAACTCTATCAAATGAATGAAAAAGGCGAACTGATTTTTGATGCCGACATTTGTTCATTAATCCCACCCAAACAACTTGCCTGTGGCCGTCAACATTTAACCTATGGCGGAGAAGTTGTTAGAGCATTAACCAATCCAGATCTTGAAAAACTCAGCTATGGCCCAGAAGTACCGCGTGGTCAACGTGGCTATTCAATGTTAAAAATGGGCGAATGGATGCGTGATGCATTCAAGTTAAACCGCGACCAACGTAATCTACGTATCTTTAGCCCTGACGAAACCTATTCAAATCAACTACAAGCTGTATTTGAAGAAACCGATCGTGCATGGCAGTGGCCAATTGAGAGTTGGGATGAAGATATGTCCCGTGAAGGTCGAGTCATTGAACTGCTTTCTGAAAACTTACTTTTTGGCATGCTACATGGTTACACAGTAACAGGCCGCCACGGCATGCTACCCACCTACGAAGCATTCTCACAAGTTATCTCATCGATGGCCGATCAGTACTGTAAATATGTCTACGCCAGCCAAGGCGTACATTTCCGTAAGCCACTGCCAGCCTGTAATGTCGTATTATCTTCATTACTTGAGCGCCAAGATCATAATGGCTATTCACATCAAAACCCATCTTTCCTTGGGGCTATGCTGGAGAAACATCCAAAAATCATCTCGGCTTACTTACCCGCAGATGCCAACAGCACATTGGTTTATACAGAGCGAGCCTTTGCAGACCGTGACAAACTCAATATTCTGGTTGCAGGTAAAAAAGAGCTACCACAATGGCTAAGCTTGGAAGAAGCGCGTAAACAAACAAAAGACGGCGTAATGGTGTGGGATTTTGCCTCAGATGAGAATCCCGATATTGTGCTGGCAGGTTGTGGTGATTATGTCACTCAAGAATGTATGGCTTCTCTAGTATTAATCAGAGAACTCCTTCCAAGAGTGAAAATCCGCTTCGTTAGTGTCACTGAATTAAGCAGTGATGGCTTAGGTAGCCGTAAATTTAAAGAAAAACCTTGGTTAATGGACGAAATCTTTACTCAAGATAAAGGCGTGGTATTCAACTACCATGGTTACCCAAATACAATCAAAAAGTTAATTTTTGATTACAAAGGCAGCCGTCGCTTCAGAATTAAAGGCTACGAAGAAGAAGGTTCAACAACAACGCCATTTGATATGGGTGTTCGTAACGGTACATCACGCTATCACCTTGTAATTGATATGGCTTACAAGCTGTTCCAACAGGGCGTTATTGATGAAACTATGCACGTCTCTATCACCACTGATATGCTGCAAAGATTAGTTGACCACCGCAACTATATTAAAGCGAATGGTGTAGACCCAGTAGAAATCGAAAATTGGGTATGGACACGTTAATAGAAACATCTAATTAACATTAGATTGTAATTTAAAGGCATTCTTCGGAGTGCCTTTTTTGCATTAAAAATACCAGTTACAGAATGACAACCTTTAAAAGGTTAATCTTAATACTGGAAAAAGTTAACAAACCAAGTGATAATTAACCGCTGGCTAAAATATCAAAGGATCCCCACACTAAGTGCTAGCAATGTTTTGCACAAAACCAGCAAAGCATATTGGTGGAGAATCATAATCAATGGACGTAAATAAAATGATGAAGAACACATTAAAAGTAGTATTACTGACATCTCTGCTTCCACTCGCAGCCAGCGCATCTCAGGAACTTACACCTTGGTATGTTGGTGCTGGTTTAGGCGTTAATAACTACGAGCACGTTGCCACTCAGAACGGTGAAGACAGTCCATACGCTTGGGATGTTTTCGCAGGCTACATGTTCAACGATTACTTCGGTGCTGAAATCGGCTTCCGTGATTTAGGTAATGCAGATTGGACTGAAGCAGGTATCAGTAATGATGTCAGCGTTAAAGGTTCAACATTAGGCTTAGTGGGTATTTGGCCTTTGGCTAACCGTTGGAGCTTATCAGCTGAAGCCGGTGTGATGTACTATAGCCTTGAAAACAGCCAAAACTTCAATAACCAATCCACTTCTTACAGTGATTCCGACTTTGCTCCATACTTCGGTGCAGGTGTTGGCTACAACTTCACTGACAACTTGAAGTTACAAGCTAAATATCGCCGTTATGAAGGCTTAGATGACAACGCTGGTGGCAGTGCCGTAGTTCCAGTCAATGCAGATAGCAACTATTGGGGCTTAGAATTAAGCTACCGCTTCGGTTCTGCTGCTGTTGTAGCTCCAGTTGCCGCAGCAGTAGTTGCAGCAGCACCTGTTGATTCGGACAACGATGGCGTTTACGATGACAAAGATCAATGTCCAGCAACACCAGCAACTCACAAAGTTGACTCTGTTGGCTGTACTATCTATGAAAACGTGAAGAACAAAGAAGACGTAGGTTCAATCCAGTTTGCTAACGATTCTGCTGTAGTTAAAAATGTTTACTACAAAGACATCGAAAGATTAGCTAACTATTTGAACAAAAACCCAGCTTTCACTGTTGAAATCGCAGGTCACGCCTCAAATGTAGGTAAACCAGAATACAACATGGAATTGTCTGACAAACGTGCTGACGCCGTTGCCAAGATTCTTATAGAGAAATATGGTATCAGCGGAAGCCGCGTAACTTCTAACGGTTACGGTGTTACTCAGCCATTGGTTGCTGGTGATTCAAAAGAAGCTCACGCTGCGAACCGTCGCATCGAAGCTATCGTGACTACCACAACAAAACAACCTGTTCTGAAGTAATAGTACTTACTGAAGTAAAAAAGTCGCTGCTTGCAGCGACTTTTTGTTTTTGTGGGGTATACACTAGGACAAGCGACGCCCTCTACTGCAGCCAAGATGATAGCCCGTAGCTCGAGCCATACCTTAATAGACATAAAATTGTCATTTTTGTAATTTTTTTACATTCAAGGTTGGAAAAGTTGGCAAAATCGCTTCTAATAGTCATCAGTGAATTCCGAGTTAAAACTGCTACCTGAGAAGGATGTTTTTCATGGCCAATACATTAGAGCAACTCAAGTTATATACCACTATCGTCGCTGACACAGGCGACATCGAAGCGATTAAACGCTACCAACCTGAAGATGCGACCACTAATCCATCACTCATCTTGAAAGCGGCTCAAATTCCTGAATATGAATCCCTTATAGATAACGCTATCGACTGGGCAAAATCACAAAGTACCGATCTCGTGCAGCAACTTGATGATGCCAGCGACAAACTAGCGGTCAATATCGGCGTAGAAATACTGAAACTCGTTCCTGGCCGTATTTCAACTGAAGTTGATGCCCGTTTATCATTCGATAAAGAAAAATCAATCGCTAAAGCCCATAAATTGGTTCGCCTATATAAAGAAGCGGGTGTAGATAAATCACGCATTCTGATCAAACTTGCTTCAACTTGGGAAGGCATTTGTGCCGCTAAAGAACTAGAGCAAGAAGGCATCAACTGCAACTTAACCCTACTATTTAGCTTTGCTCAAGCGCGTGCGTGTGCCGAAGCGGGTGCTTATCTCATTTCTCCTTTTGTAGGCCGCATACTTGATTGGTACAAAAAAGATACAGGTAAAGATTACAATGCCGTAAATGACCCTGGTGTCATTTCAGTTACTGAAATTTATAACTACTACAAACAACACGGTTTTGACACTGTTGTTATGGGTGCAAGTTTCCGTAATATCGGTGAAATTATTGAGCTAGCAGGTTGCGATCGTCTGACCATTGGCCCTTCTCTATTAGAAGAACTGGCTAATTCGCAAGTTGACATCACACCTAAACTGGTTGCAGCAACGACCACTGTCGCTGCAGAACCCCCATTGACTGAAGCACAATTCCGTTGGGACTTTAACCAAGATCCAATGGCGGTTGATAAGCTTGCCGAAGGCATTCGAAACTTTGCGATAGACCAAGGTAAGCTCGAAGTGATGCTCACGGCTAAGCTCGCGAACTAAGTACTCTGGAGACGGTGAAATGACACTCTTGACCCAAAGCTCAACATGGCAAGCTTTATCAGCACACAGTAAAAATGTTCCGCATATGCGGGAATTGTTTGCAACTGACGCGGCACGTTTCAATAAAATGTCGCTATCAGCCTGTGGTTTATTACTGGATTACTCTAAAAACAGAGCAACAGCGGAAACGCTGGATCTGTTATTTGCGTTGGCAAGCAATAGCCAACTTGAAGCAAAAATCAAAGCGATGTTTGCAGGTGAAATCATTAACACCACAGAGAAGCGCGCCGTACTGCACACAGCGCTTCGCAGTACTGCAGAACAATCGATTATTGCTGAGGGTCAAGACATAGTTCCTGAAGTTCAACAAACTCTAGATAAGATGCAAGGGTTTGTGAACTCAGTGACGTCAGGTCAATGGAAAGGTTACACAGGTAAAGCGATAACCGATATTGTAAGTATTGGTATTGGCGGCTCTTTCCTAGGCCCCAAAATCGTCTCTCAAGCGTTGCGCCCTTATTGGAACCCCGAATTAAATTGTCACTTTGTGGCAAACGTCGACGGGACTTCTATTAGTGAGAAGCTGAAGTTACTGGATCCTGAAACGACCTTGTTCATCATGTCATCCAAATCTTTCGGGACACAGGAAACCTTAACGAATACCCTCACCGCAAGAGACTGGTTCCTAGCGAAAGGCGGTTTGCAGTCTGATGTGGCAAAACACTTTGTCGCAGTCACTTCAAACGTGGCAAAAGCGACAGATTTTGGTATCGATGCAAACAATATTTTCCCTCTGTGGGATTGGGTTGGTGGCCGTTACTCTCTCTGGTCAGCGATTGGCTTGCCGATTGCACTTTTGATCGGTATGGATAACTTCAGAGCTCTACTCACGGGTGCGCATCAAATGGATGAGCACTTTGCTACAGCGCCACTGACTGAGAATATGCCAGTTATCATGGGATTACTCTCCCTATGGTACGGAAACTTCTTTAATGCTCAGTCCCATGTAGTATTAACCTACGATCATTATCTGCGAGGCCTACCCGCTTACTTCCAGCAGCTCGACATGGAAAGTAACGGTAAGTCAGTCACCTTAAATGGTACTGATGTTGACTACAGCACAGGTCCCGTCATTTGGGGGGGCGAAGGCACTAATGGCCAACATGCCTACCACCAGCTATTACATCAAGGTACCGCACTGATCCCTGCCGATTTCATTATGCCGCTGCAAAGCCATAATCCTATCGGTGAGCACCATGACCAATTAGCGTCAAACTGCTTCGGTCAAACCCAGGCCTTAATGCAAGGTCGTACTTTTGATGAAGCTTTAGCCGAACTTGCTAATAGCGCATTATCCGCCACAGAGAAGCAGCTGATCGCTCAACATAAAGTCATGCCTGGTAACAAGCCGAGCAATACCTTACTTATGGATAAGCTCACACCAAGTACCCTAGGCGCTTTAATTGCCTTGTATGAACATAGAACATTCGTTCAAGGTGCTATTTGGGATATCAACTCCTTCGATCAATGGGGTGTAGAACTCGGTAAGAATCTCGGTAACGATGTGTTAGCACGCATTGGCGCAGAGCAAGATTCCGATGCTTTAGATGCCTCAAGCAACGCATTGATTAACCTTTATCGACAAGGCAAAATCTAATCGAACAAAAAGCCAGCAATTGCTGGCTTTTTAATTCTACCCCGTTCTTTTTATTAAATTTTCCTACTTAACTCCGCTCTACTTCTGCATATAACATCAATGACATATCACTCAAAGTTCATTTCAACTTAACACAAATGAAACATAATTCTTGCACCCTGTTTTAAAAATATGTTATTTAATCGCTGACAAAACATACAACAACAGGAGGTTGCCATGGATAGTTTAGATTATGGTTGTGCGCTAGATGAAGTCGTTGAAAGACCCGATCGTTCGCGAGGCTCCAATAAAAAGCGTAAATGGCGTGAGATCGAAGCGTTAAAAGATAAGCATCGTTTGCTCAAAGAACTCCAAGAAATCGATAATAACTTTAACTACGACATTGATGCTATCCAGTTGTAATTACATGTTTATATGAGCTAGTTATCATTTCAAACATGAATAGAAAAGCGCCCTTCGGCGCTTTTTTTATTTACAACTATTGGAGCAAACAGAATATAAGCTGGATATGGTCTTACGGGCAGGAATTTTAAAAAATAAATCAACAACAGTAGCTTACGATGGCACCGAACATCATCGACTCCGATAATACTTTACAAATCCCAACCAACTTTGGCTCACGAGACATCGCCGTCAGAATCAAAAATGTGCTCCTCAGCCGTATAAAAACACCAGCTTAAGCCCACAACATGGGCCCAATAAACTAAAGAGTATTAGTCAGACGCTGTGAGATAAACCCGTAAATCTTCAAATTCTTTCTGCTCTCGATCCAGAAACAAAGGATCATCGATCAGCGATTTCTGACACTCTAACTCAATAACTTGCCAATCTTGCTCAGTTAAACTTTTGGCTAACAAAGGAAATATTTCCCGTTCCTCCATCTGCATATGTCGCTCTTGCAATGCGACATACTCTGCAAAATCAACAATCAGTTTCTCGCGGGCAACCACAATATCACTGAGGATCAAGTTTAAAGTCGCCATCAAGGTGGCCGAGGATTGGATCACCGACTCATGTTCGGCACTCAATTTATCGATAGTATCGTTCGTTTTATGGGCTAGGTAGTAGGCATAAATAATGTCTTCAATGGGATGATGGCAACGTTCAGCATATCCTTGCATATATTCAACAATATCGCGCACGACGCTGAAGTTGATTGACTCACCTTCGGATAGTTTCATTTGCTTGTTTTTTAAAACATTTAGCAATACAGCTATATGTTTATGATCATGCATGAGTCTTTTAAGCATAATGCCTCCTGAATATGGGTCTGACTATTGATACTAGCCAAGTCGTGAACTAACACCAATATAACAGGCTAAAACCTGTTCACTTTATGACGTTGATCAAGTAAATCACATACCAAACAGTAAACAGACCACAAACATTAGCACGTCTCGGCATATTTCAGGGAAATTTAGCTGTTTATCTCACCACTTTGCGATTTCTAATCACTTTTTTATTCGTAAATACCACAACCACATAGTCATTTGGCAAGCTGATGTAATTGCTGTTGTAGCTTTTTAAACTCAAGTCTTAATACTTGCTGCGATTCGATTAACTGTGATTCATCGACATCCTTAACTGCAAGATACGGGTAATCCTTGAGAAGTTTTTGTTCAAGCACTAATGCTTGCTCAGTCTCCTTCGCTTCGATGAGGACTTGTAACCGATGTAAATACTCAGTCAATGACACTTGGTTGATTTCAGCAGGCTCAGATAATTTTGGTGCATTCATAGACCTTGCAGCGATAGCGGGGCTAATTGCATCCTGCTGCTCAGTTGCTCCCAATGCGGCTTTAGCTTGCTGCATTTCCGTCTGTCTTTTATGTTCAGCCACGGCTTCTGTTTGCATGTTTAAAGATTGCATCGCTTCAGTATCAGCCATTCTTGCCATCGTTTGTGGCGCAGGGGCACTCATCACCATAGGACTTGGAGCAAGTGCATCTTCGACTTGAGGTCGATTCAGCACCAGCAGACCAACAACAAGCACTAACGATGCCGCGCTCGATAACGCCCAAGGATGGCGTCGCCAGACGGAACTTGGCGCTTCAACGGCGGTTATTTTGCTTTGATGCATTTCAGCTAAGTGAGTTTGCGCCAGCTGTAAGATATCTTGATCAAGTTGCTGCGGTGGAACCTCTAAGGCCTGTTGGCGATACCAAGCCAGCACTTCCTGTTGTAATGCGCGCTCATCAGCACTTGAAGAAGAATTACTCATGACCCGCCTCCTGCCATTTCGCGCTGACACAATCTTTTAGGCTTTGGTAAGCATAACGAATACGGCTTTTAGTCGCTTCTAAGGTCACGCCCGCAATGTCGCTAATGATGGCAGCCGTAAAACCCATTTCAATATTCAGGATAAATGCCTCTTTCTGAACTTGGGGTAACAGTGCGATACAGGTCTTTAGCAATAAGCTCTTTTGCGCTTCTTGCCACTGCACATCGGGTTTATCTTGCTCACCCGCCACAAAAGTATCGAGTCCTACATCATCTTCATCAGTAGCGACTAAATCCACGGGCTTAACCGCCCGCACATGATCAATCAATAAGTTATGAGCGATACGATACAACCAGGTAGTAAACTTAGCACTGGCTTCGTAGTTAGCCGCAGCGCGGATCACCCGCCCCCAGGTTTCTTGATACAAATCTTCAGCTAACTGCTTATCACCTAACTGGCGTACAAAATAGCGATAGAGTGCACCTTTGTGCTTCAGGTATAACTGTTCAAATGCTTTTGAATCGCCCTTGGCATAGCACAACATCAATTGCTCATCTGAGTGCTCATGGTTTGATAATTGCGCTATTGCTAATGCCACGGGAAATTCCTCATCATTGGGGTTAGCCCCACGAATTTACTTTTACTATTGTAATCTCTCATTGCGCGTATTGCTCTTGTCTCTCACTGGCTCGCCATGAAGCTTATCTTGGGGAGGAAAAGGTTTATCCGTACCATCGAATACCTTCTTAATCGGCACATGATTAGATTGCTCTATGGCCGCGGCGGTTTCCATTAATTGCACAAACTCATGGCGATATCCAAAGGGATCGTCCCCTAATGCCGAACGTGCTAACTGGCTTAACTTAGTATAATCAAATTGATGTAGATAATGGCTGCCATTCAGTAATTGCCCTAATCCTGCAACCGCTGCTGCAAATCTAAAATCATCACTCGCTTGTTCTAAAAGCTTAACATTTTGGTCTAACCTGATGGGATAACTCAGTAACTGGCTCTGTGTTTGCTCTGGCAGCTTATATCTCAGTTTAAGGAAAGCGATTTCTTCACGGCTGTATTTTTCTTGCCCCGTTTGAGCATCAACGCCATATCTGAGTTTATCATTCGCCATCTGCCCTGCTTCAACATATCTTAATTCATATAAGGCAGTCACTGTATGACCCGCGCCAATTTCACCCGCATCCACCTTATCGTTGTTGAAATCCTCCCGTGCTAAAGCACGATTCTCATAACCGATTAGACGATACTCAGACACTAAGGCCGGATTAAACTCCACTTGCACTTTGACGTCTTTAGCAATAGTGAACAAGCTTGAACTTAACTCGTCCACCAGCACTTTTCGAGCTTCATTCAGGGTATCGATATAGGCATAGTTGCCATTGCCCTTATCCGCTAATTGCTCCATGAGTTGATCGTTGTAATTCCCCAAACCAAACCCTAAGGTTGTCAGGCCAATACCATGATCTTTTTCCTTCTCAATCAAGGCAATCAAATCATCAAAATCTGTCATACCAACGTTGAAATCACCATCCGTCGCGAGGATGACTCGATTAATACCATGGGGGATGAAATGCTTTTTCGCCAATTGATAAGCTTGTGTGATTCCTTGCCCACCATTGGTTGAACCACCTGGGCTCAATTGCTCTAACGCATAGGTTAAAGTTTGAGTGTCATTACCCGACGCGCCATCGAGCACTACACCAGCAGCCCCTGCATAAACCACAATAGAGACTTTATCCTGCGCGCTTAATTGCGCCGTCAGCAACTTGAGTGCTGTTTGCAGTAAAGGCAATTTATCTGCAGATGCCATAGAACCTGACACATCGAGCAAAAAGACTAAGTTACTAGCACCTAACTGAGATTTAGGTAAGTCATACCCTTTAAGACCAATCCGTAACAGCATCATGTCATCGCTATAAGGGGATGGCGCAAGCTCTGTCGTAACACTAAACGGCGCGGCATTTTTAGCAGGTAAGGGATAATCGTAGGCAAAATAATTAAGCATTTCCTCGACTCTGACTGTACCTTTCTCGGGCAAGCGCCCTTCCCTCAGCATTCGTCTTAAGGTGGCATAACTGCCAGTATCGACATCGATGGAAAAAGTCGATACTGGGATTTCTCCAGCCACCATGATGCCATTTTGTACCAGCGGCTCGAATTTATTTTGTGCTAACGGAATCGCGGCATAGTCTGACGGCATTGGGGCTATGTTCATTCCCATCACTGCACCATGGGTAGACATTTGCATCGGCGCCGCGACTCTGGCCATCTCAATCTGAGTAGCATCACGCATTTCAGCACGGCGCAGTGACACTTCTTTATGACTCTGTTCGGCTTGCAGCTCCGCTTGTCGTTGTTGAGCCTCAGAGCCTTTACCGCCACAGGCCGTTAAACTCAGCATGACTAAGAATAAAGCTGCGCTATTGCTCGCCGATATGTTGACGCTTCCCCAAGATAATAAGGAATGTGCAATGGTTTTCTGGGAGTATATTGTTTTCATGTTGAATGCCTTTGATGTTGACCTAAGGCTGTAAACGGCGCAGATGACTAAAAGGGTTAAAGTATCAAAATATTTTACAAACCATTCTTAAATGAGAATCAAACAGCCTCCAAGCACACTATTTATACAAAACAAAGTATTTTCAATCGTTTTTGCAATCAAGCTCACACTGCGTCTTGTATCAGGTCACTAAAATAGAAGCTTGTTACTCGCCTCGCTATGGGACCCACTCGTGTCACACTCAGCTCATTTGTTTTCCCTAAGAATCGCCCACGCACTCACAGAAGCTTGCGTGAAGGATAAGTATTCGTTTAAACGTTTTGGGCAAGATCTTCTTGCAGGTCTCACTGTCGGCATTATTGCCATACCGTTAGCAATGGCATTAGCCATTGCCAGTGGAGTTGCACCTCAATACGGTTTATACACTGCGATTGTCGGCGGTTTTATTATCGCCATATCTGGCGGCTCACGTTATAGCGTGTCAGGCCCGACAGCGGCATTCGTAGTATTGCTCTATCCGATAGCCCAACAGTTTGGTTTAGCAGGATTATTAATCGCGACTGTGATGTCCGGAATGATACTCGTCGGCATGGCAATGCTGCGACTTGGCCGATTAATTTTGTATATCCCTGAATCCGTCACCTTAGGCTTTACCGCGGGGATAGGTGTCGTCATCGCTACCTTGCAGCTCAAAGATTTTTTCGGACTCGAGATAGCCCAGATGCCAGAGCAATATCTGGCTAAGTTGATGACATTAGCTCAAGCGCTACCCTCGGTGCATTTACCTAGCCTACTGGTAGCATCCGCGACCTTAGCGACTATGCTACTTTGGCCAAAACTCAAAACACCCGTGCCAGCACACCTTCCGGCAATCATACTCGGCACTATGTTCGCCTTGGTTCTCAATGCCATGGGTGCAGATATAGAAACCATAGGAACCCGTTTTCACTATCAACTGAGTGATGGCACCACAGGCATGGGAATTCCTGCCGTATTACCCAGTTTCGAATGGCCTTGGCTGCAAGCTGGCGCGAATGGCCAAGCGTTTCAGTTTAATCTCGCGACCTTTCAAGCCTTATTACCTGCCGCCTTTGCCATTGCCATGTTAGGCGCAATTGAATCGCTACTTTGTGCAGTGGTGCTCGATGGCATGACAGGTAAACGCCACAGTGCCAACAGTGAATTACTAGGGCAAGGTATAGGTAATATCATCACGCCGTTTTTTGGTGGTATTCCGGCCACTGCAGCAATTGCCCGTAGCGCGGCAAACGTCAAAGCGGGCGCTCAGAGCCCGATAGCGGCCATGATCCACGCCATAGTAGTCTTAATTGGTTTAGTCGCCTTAGCGGGCGTATTAGCTTATTTGCCCATGTCAGCCATGGCAGCCCTGCTACTTGTTGTGGCTTGGAACATGAGTGAAGCCCACAAAGCGCTGCATTTAATTAAAACTGCGCCCACCAGCGATATCATGGTTTTTGTCAGTTGCTTTTCATTAACGGTTATTTTCGACATGGTGATAGCCATCAGTGTGGGAATTATCCTTGCTGCCTTGCTGTTTATGAAAGAAATTGCCGAAATGACAAAGCTTTACGATATCAGCACCAACAAGCGTTATGTGGATCAAGAGCTACCTGCCGATTGGGCTGTCCTTAAAATTAACGGGCCGCTATTCTTCGCTGCTGCTGACCGCATTTTCTCCGAAATCGCGAGTCTCACTGAAGATAAACAAGTGATAGTGCTTTATCTCGATGGAGTATCTATTCTGGATGCGGGAGGATTAGCCGCACTGACGAAGCTGATTGAAAAATGCAAAGCGAATAAGACTAAGCTCATTATCGCCGATCTGCAGTTCCAGCCCATCCGAACACTGGCGAGAGCGAAGATCCAGCCAATTGAAGGTGTATTGAAGTTTTACTCGACCCTACGTGAGGCAATGACAGAAGCGCCAGTTATCACTCAGCAAACTGAAATCACTGCGGATAAGCAGACACAGTAAACCAGTAGCACGATCTCAGGGATTAATGTTGCTGACTTATCTCAAAGGCCAACCTCAGTGTTGGTCTTTTTTATTGCTCCATCACCTCACCTATTCATCGCCGCGAAAGACGTTTTTTCACACGCAAAAACGGGCAGAAATCGCTAGGATCATGGTATTATTCAGCGCCATGATGCTAGCTACCGATGACGGCTAGACAAGCATCAACTGTACCTAGACCTGAAACAAGGTCAAAATATAATTAAAATTAGTGAGTTAAGGAGTTATCATGCAAGCCCTTGTTGCTGTTGTTATGGGTTCTAAAAGTGATTGGCCCACGATGGAAGCCGCCGCTGAGATAATGGATAAACTGCAAGTGCCTTATCATGTTGAAGTGGTTTCCGCCCATAGAACGCCAGATAAACTCATGGAGTTTGCAGCCTCTGCCGCCGAACGTGGTTTTAAAATCATCATTGGTGGCGCCGGTGGTGCAGCGCACTTACCCGGTATGATTGCCTCTAAAACTCGCTTACCCGTATTAGGTGTACCAGTCCAAAGTAAAGCCCTGTCAGGTATGGATAGCTTATTGTCTATCGTTCAAATGCCAAAAGGCATCGCCGTCGGCACCTTAGCCATAGGTACAGCGGGCGCATTCAATGCGGGATTATTGGCCTGCCAAATCCTTGCGAATAACGATGCAGAATTAGCGGCTCGTGTTGACGCTTTCAGAGAAGAACAGACCCGTGCGGTACTGGACAATCCAGACCCGAGGGAAGTCTAATGACCCAGACAAACACTAAACCTAAGGTTTGGGTATTAGGTAATGGTCAGCTGGGCGCCATGTTGACCCACGCTGGTGAGCCATTAGCGATTGAAGTTAACGCCGTCGATATCATGACGCCTACGGATGACATTCTACCACTCGCGCCCCACGACATTATTACCGCCGAGCGCGAACAGTGGCCAGAGTCCGCCCTGAGTTTACAACTCAGCTCACACCCCCATTTTGTTAATGGTCCGGTATTTAGCCGTTTAGCCGACCGTTTTAGCCAAAAAAGTCTACTCGACCAGCTCAGTGTTCCCACAGCGCCTTGGACCTTAGTTGACGATAACACCCAAGTCGATACCCTGTATCAGCACTATGGCCCAAGAGTATTGATGAAACGCCGTACCGGTGGTTATGACGGTAAGGGTCAACATTGGCTTAAACAAGCCGAAGCGGAGGATATTCCAAACGATTGGCGTAACCTTGCAATTGCTGAGCAAGCGATTAATTTTGATGAAGAAGTATCATTAGTTGGCGTACGTACTCGCGAAGGCGAATGCGTGTTTTATCCGCTGACGCTGAACTTACATCAAGATGGCATTTTAATGGCGTCGATTTCGCCACTGGCACGCTTAAGCCCTTTGCAAGCCCAAGCCGAAGCTATGCTCAGCGCCATTATGCACGAGCTTGAATACGTTGGCGTGATGGCGATGGAATGCTTCCGTGTTGGCGATGAGTTATTAGTGAATGAACTGGCACCGCGAGTGCACAACTCTGGCCATTGGACCCAAGCCGGAACACATATGGATCAATTCCAGCTGCATCTTAGAGCACTTTGCGGAATTACGATCCCACAGCCACAAGTGAATTTTCAGTGTGTTATGGTCAACCTTATCGGTATCGATAATGACCTTCGCTGGTTAAGTTTGCCCAATGCTGAGTTGTACTGGTACAACAAAGAAGTTCGCCCGGGTCGTAAAGTCGGACATTTAAACCTATCAGTGCCAAATCAAACTGTGCTCAACCAGAGCATAGCCGCACTGCAAACTTGGATGCCAATCCAATACCAAGCACCATTAGCTTGGATATTGGCCGAATACGCAGAAAATTCGCGTTAATTCAGTATTTAGTACCAAAATCACTGATATGAAATTGTTCACAGTTTCATATCAGTTTATATTTCAATTTTCGTTATATACTTAACTGAACTCAGTGTGAATACGTTAGTGATGTATAGCATTCAATGATTACTAGCAATGACACAGATAAAGGAATAGTCGAGTGAAATTAAGGGATAATTTCAAACGTAAGACCATAGATCGCTTAGATTATCGCTATCATCTGCTACTGCTTATAGTGCCGATATGTCTATTCATCCTGCTGTTTATCTTTAATGCACCCACAGAAAATTGGACTATCCTGCCCTTACTGTTTGTTTGCATCATTTATATTTTTGCCTACAGCCTAATTTACTATTTGCATCAGGGTCGTTTAACTCGACTATGGCAGCATTTAGAGCAAGTCGTCACCATCAACGATGCCATCTATGAACTCGCCCATCTCTCGAGCCATTATAAAAATGAGCATGCCTTTCTGGACGCCTTACTCAATAAAGCCGTGTACGTGATTAATGGTGCCGAAATGGGCAGTATCATTAAAATCAACGAGGTGAATAATAAACTGTATTTTGAATCTGTCGTGGGGCTCGATTTAGCAAAACTCAGACAACTGGATTTTACCTTAGAGCAAACTTTTGAATATCGACTCACTGAAGGGAGATGCGATCAAGTAGTGGTCATCAATGATATGAAGAATATCAATGCGGCTAGCACTTTAACGGAAGATGATCAAAAAGTGTTACTCTCAGTGTCGAAGCAGCCGATACGCTCAACCCTGTCTAGCCCTATTCGCATTGATGGTAAACTGTATGCAATGCTCAATCTCGATAGCAGTAGCCTTGGCGCCTTTAGCGATTACGACCGCAATCTTGTCTCTATCCTAACTCACGAAGCTAGCAATGCCATTGCGCTCTATCAGAAGTCACTGCAGATCACTAAACTCGCCAATTTTGATCCATTAACAGGACTTTATAATCGAAAGAATTTTGAAGATGAACTGCACCACTGGCAGCACAAGCCTCACTTAGGCAGTTTTTTAATTATTATCGATATGGACAATCTCAAGTCCATTAATGATGCCTATGGGCACCAGATGGGTGATGTTGCCATCAAGCGAACAGCCACCGCCATGCTCACCTATTGGCAAAATAAAGGCATTATTTCCCGTTTTGGTGGCGATGAGTTTGTCGCTTTATGCCATGGGCCGTTAGCTCAAATTGAACAGGACTTAGATGATATGCGCAAAACCTTGAATCAAGGTTCAGAGCTTAGCCTAGGTTTTAGTTTTGGTATTGCCCCCTTCGAAGCCGATTGGTATCAATCCTTTAAGACTGCAGATCATGCCATGTATGAGCAAAAACGTGCGAAGAAAAAAGCCATTCAGGCATTAGAAACCTTCGCAGTGAAAGCGCAATAAATCAATTGAAGTCAGGTGCTACAGCCGATGTCAAAAGGCTAATATCAACAATCAGTAAGCGTCGGAGTTGAATGTCTGAGTTTAAGATTTGAGTTTACTATCTCGATTAGCTATCTCAATTAGCTATCTCGATTAAATATCTAAATTGAACACCGACAGTCAGCCATTATCACTTAAGTGGCTGACAATGATATAAAAACGTAACCCTAACCAAAAAATAAACGCCACAGCCAAGATGAATCTAAATCTTCTTGGCAGGTTTTATATTGAGCCGCGTAGCGTTTCGACCTTTCATCCACCTTATTCGCCACTTTCACTAACCACGCCTTAGATTTATAACTGCCACGGCGATAACCGCCCCAGCCTTCGTGATAATTAAGATACTGCGCCCGCGCATCCCATTTAGATACGCCATTTATCTTATGGGTTTTGCTAATAAACCAGCCCATAAAATCCAAGGCATCATCGAAATCACTGCGGCTCGACCAACTGTTTCCCGTCTCACGCACATAATCATCCCACGTCATGGTCTTAGCCTGCGCGTAACCATAGGCATCGCTGGCACGGCCAATTGGAATAAAACCTAAAAAGTATTCCATCGGTGGCGCGGCATTGTGCTTGAATGAGCTTTCTTGATACATCATAGCTAACGGCACATGCACTGGCACACCCCATTTATCACGGACATCTTTAGCGGCATCGTACCAATCTCGGTGTTCTTGAAATATCTCACACAAATTTTCGGGAGACTTAGGCGGAGATGTCGCGCAACCTGACAAGATGCCGAGACTTGCGCAGAGTAAGATAGCGGAGGACTTATTCATTAATATCATGTTCTTTGGAGAGTTAGCTCGCGCCATGATGTCATAGACTCAGGCTGAGGCAAGCATAAAAAGCCTTTTTTGCGCTTAGAAGATCTCAGCGCTAGGGGCTAAATCAATATGACTTAAATCGAATGCTGCTGGCTTAACACTTTGGCTATTTCGTTTCGGGACTCAGCTCAAACTGACACTCATGATCTTCTTGCTGCCACACGCCGGGTTCCCAATACGCAGTGTCTTTACCCATATAGCGCTTATCGGTGTGAAATAACGCACCGATATGATAACGCTGATGACTTTCGACATTGAGCTTGAATACTTTGGGTGTCCGCGCGGCAAGCGTAACTGACAAACTTGGATCATCAATCAGTTCCGCAACGGTAAATTCATATTCGCCAGGCGCTAACTGATAATTAGGCTTAGAAACGACTGCCTGCCCGTTTAAATGGGTCACCACCACCCGATACCAGTGAGTACTGGTATCGGGCTGCAAATAACCCGACACAGTACCACAGCCCAGTGGGTCTTCAGGTGACGCGGCGCAGCCAGATAACAAGGCACTGAACCCAATCAAAGCTGCGCGGGCACGTAGGCCAGTGAAAGAGAATAACCCCTCTTTCACAACTTCACTCCAAAGTAATCTTCCAGATAATCATCGAATGAAACTGCACTCTGCGCCGCCTCTAGTTCAGCTTGCTTGTTAAGCGAACTGGATGCTTCAGCTTGATACTGCGCTATGGTCTCACTCGACAAGGGATAATCGATAAAGTATTGATAGTATTGCTGCGCTAACGTCATTACCCACTGACCATGATCTTGGCCCTTGTTGATCACGTTTTGCAGTACTTGTCCCGACAGGGTTAAATTCGGATCTTCAGCCGCTTTACGCCAATGGGCCAAAGCCACTTGATAATCCGTCCCCTCACCATCGAGCAATACTGCCAAAGGTTGCAAAGCATCAAACAACTCTTCTAACCAAGATTTAAGCGAACGTGAACCGTCTGCGGTTAATAACTCAAGCCCAGGTTTACGGCCTTCAAGCACCACAGCTCTAAGATTCGCGCTTAATCTCGCCTCTTCGCTCGCCTCAGACTTAGGCGACTGCGTTAATAAACAATAGAGTAGGAATAAATCGAGGAAACGTACTTGTGTCGACTCAATGCCAACTGGGCTAAATGGATTAACATCCAACGCTCTCACTTCAATGTATTCCACCCCCGCACGGGCCAAAGCTTCAGACGGTTTCTCGCCACTACGTGTGACCCGTTTCGCACGGATTGGCGAGTAGAACTCGTTTTCAATCTGCAATACATTGGCATTAAGTTGACGATACTCACCATCGACTTTAACGCCGATATTAGCAAAGTTTGCTGAAGGCATTTTAGTGGCAGCATTCACGCCAGCCAGATACTCAGGCAAAGAGTTATAGCTGATATTTAGATCTTCTTGCTCTTTGTTGGTGTAGCCTAAATCACTCATACGCAACGAAGTGGCATAGGGCAGATACAAAGTACCGTGGCCCGTTTTTTCAAACTTGAGGTCGGTTTTTTGATCTTTAATAAAGGAGCTACATAACGCTGGCGAGGCACCAAATAAATAAGGTAGTACCCACACTAAACGGCGATAGTTACGGATCAAGCCGAAATAGGATTCTGAAATAAAATCATCGTAAGTTAACTCTTTATCACTTAACTCATACAGGCTTTGCCATAATTCTTGCGATACCGAAAAGTTAAAGTGCACCCCAGAGATGATCTGCATCAGGGCGCCATAACGATAGGTTAACCCCTTACGATACAAGGTTTTCATCATGCCAGTATTCGATGAGCCATAGCGGGCAACGGGGATCTGTTGCTCATCTTTCACATAGCAAGGCATGCTCACGGGCCACAAACGCTGACCATTTAAGTGGCGCACGCTGAAAGCATGAGTCTCCGTTAACCCAGTGAGAAGTTGCTCAACATTGTGATTTACTGGCGTAATAAACTCGAGCAAGGCTTCACTGTAATCCGTCGTAATACGCGAATGCATTAACGCCGAACCTAAGGCTTCGGGATGCGAGTCTGTAGCGAGATAACCAAACTCATCAATCCGCAACGCCTCACGTTCTATGCCACGTAACATACCCAAGAGTGCGGTGCGCCCATTGGCGTCCGAGAGATGTTGTACTAATTCATTGAATGACTTCAATTTGCGCTTCTCTAATTGGTGATTCGCTATCGCGACAAGGTTAACAGTCAGACCTTTATTTTGAGGCTTATCTTGCAAAATATGCCTCAAAATAAATCTAAACCTGTCTGTGGGGCAAGCCAAATTCACACCTTGTATGATTAAAAGCAGACGGTGACAGCTAATGCTGTCACCGTCTTTCGATGTAAATCCGGTAAATATAGGGCAAATAGTCGTTAACTAATGCACCCATCTATCTACCTATATAAGGGCGAAATACTAATTTACAATACTAAAGTTTCAATTGGATAGCCCAATACCGCTAAATCCGCTTCAATTGTCGCTTTATCTCCCACCACCAGAATCACCATTTTATTGATATCTAGCTCGGAAGCCGCGAGGGCATTGAGTTCATCTTTTGTTACAGTATTAATGATCTTGTCCTGTTGAGTCGTAAAATCTTGACTCAATTGGTAACGTTGGATCATCCGCATAAAGCCCGCTTTTTGATACGGTGTTTCATAATCAAGAGCTTGCCCTTGAGAGACTGAATTACGCATAAAGGCAAGTTCAGTATCCGTCATGCCCTGCTGCTGATAAGCACTGATTTCTTTTACAAACTCAATGAGTGCTTTCGCCGTCACGTCACTGCGAACGTTACTTGATGCGACAAAATCGCCCACTTCAGCACCGCCTGTAAAACGAGTGCGAGCACCATAGGTATAACCTTTATCCTCACGTAAATTTAGGTTGATACGGCTATTGAATGCGCCGCCTAACGGATAATTCATCAGATAAGATTTAAAATAATCGCCTGTGGCATCGTAGGGTAATGCGCGCTTGGCAATATTGATTACCGATTGCGCCGCACCAGGTTTATCAATCACATAAATTGTGCCGCCTTTTAATGCAGGGAGTGGCTTAAGTGGCGGTACCACAGCTGCTTCTCCTTTCCACTGGTTTAATCCCGCTAATTTAGGCAGCAATGCAGATTCAGATAAATTAGCAACAGTGACAATTTTAGCGTTGCCGCCTTGATACTGCTGGGCATAAAACGCTTTTACATCGGCTAACGTAAGCGCCGCGACAGAATCGAGCGTGCCGAGATCATTCACACCTAACGCATTGTCTTTACCGTATAACAAAGACGACAACGCCGTATCAGCCAGATAGCTAGGATCGGACTGCATATGCTGGATCTGTTGTAATTGCTGCTGTTTCACTCGCGCAAAGTCAGCTTCGCTAAACGCTGGCTGAAACAGCTTTTCTTCCATAATCGCCAGCGTCTCATCTAAATGTGCTGTCAGAGCCGATACTTTGATCGAACTTTGATATTCAGACGCACTAAAATCGACACTACTACCTAGCATTTCTAAGGCTTGTGATAGTCCTTCACTGCTGCGCTTCTGACTCGATTCATTAAGCATTTCCGCAGTCAGCGTTGCTAAGCCTGCTTTTTCGACGGGTATGAGTCTGTGGCCACCATTGAGATAAACAATTAACTCAACTGTTGGTGTTTCAGTACTTTGAGTGCCCATGACTTCGATGCCATTGGCTAAGGTTTTTGTCCAAATTTTAGGTACTTTGAGCATAGGTGCAACGCCAGATGCAGGCATCTTAGTCCGATCAAAACTTGAAACAAGTTCAGGCTTGGGCAAATCCCCCTCTACCGCAGTGTGTGCAATCGGCAACGTTGCAGGCGTGAAGTTATCCGCATGGGCAATAAGTGACGTCATTCCCTGCGGCACCACACTCATAACCACCATAGGTTTATCTTTAATGTATTGCTTAAACACGCGCATCACATCGTCTTTGGTCACATTGGCATAACGATTCAGATCTGAGGCAATCATGTTCGGATTGCCCGACAGCGTTTGGTTCATCGCTAAGGTCGACACTTTGCCAGAAACACTCTGCAGGCTATAAATGGTATCAGCCTCAAACTGCACTTTGACTTTTTGCAGATCGTCATCGGTAACGCCACGTTGCTCAAACTCCTTAATCGAGTCGAGGATACGTTGCTCCAGATCCGCCAATTTGCCGCCCTTTTCAGGATTGGCTAAAGCATAAATCGACATCTGACACGCAAGCTCTTGACAAGGATGACTCACATTAGCCTGCACGGCATAACCGTCCTTAACCAAGTTTTTATATAATAAGGATGTTTTACCACCACCTAAAATATTGGCCAACAGATCGAGCGCGGCCTCATCTGAATGTCTAGCGTATACAGTTGGAAAACCAATACGGATCAAAGGCAAGTGCACTTGATCTTCCATGGAGATGTAACGTGTCTTGTCTAAGTTAACCAGCGCCTTTTGCTCTAACGAGACTTCAGGACCACGGGGGATTTCACCAAAATATTTATTGACCCAGGCTAAGGTTTGCATTTCATCGAAATCGCCACCTATGGTCAAGGTCGCATTATTAGGGCCATACCAACGTTGGAAAAAGTGTTTAACATCGTCAACCGTGGCGCGATTAAGATCGTCCGGCCAGCCAATTACAGGCCAAGAATAAGGATGACCGACAGGATACATAGCTTGGCTAAAACGCTCACTCATGCGGCCATAGGGCTGATTATCGATACGTTGTGCACGCTCGTTTTTGACGGTTTCGCGCTGCACTTCGAATTTTTCACTAGTGAGTGCGGGCAACAAAAAGCCCATACGGTCCGACTCAAGCCACAACATTTTTTCTAATTGATTGTTGGGTACTGTCTCAAAGTAATTGGTTCTGTCGGTATTGGTCGTGCCATTTAGGGTACCACCGGCTTCAGTAACCACTTCAAAATGCTGTTCATCGGCAACATGCTGCGAGCCTTGGAACATCATGTGTTCAAATAAATGCGCAAATCCCGAACGCCCAGCTAATTCACGGGCAGAGCCCACATGATAAGTGACGTCGACATGCACTAAGGGATCGGAATCATCTTGATGTAAAATAACCGTTAACCCATTGGCTAATTGGTACTTTTTGTAGGGGATCCCTACTTGCGAATCGGCCAATTGCACATTTTCGATAAGTTTAACGCCTGCGGGCAAGTTCACCGTAGTCGTTTCAGATGCACAACCCGCAAGTGCGGCAGAAATTGCAACCGCTAATATCCATTTCTTCAAAACATTCCCCTCATACATCAATGGGCCAAAAATACAGCTTCATAATCATAGTACTGCGTTTAGTCATAGTGCGCTTAAATGATTAAGCATTGGGATTTATGACTCGCAAAATTGACACTAAGTTCCTATCTATACAGTAAATTCAGTCTAAACGGAAAAACACTCCCCGCCCTTGACCATTAAATGCATCCTAGCGCCATCATGCCATCCATTGCAGCACGGCAGCGGCAATAATTAAGTAACGAATTGTTTTACCAATTAAAATCATCACCAAAGAGGGTATTAGCGGTAGCCTCAACCAACCCGCCAATAAACAGAGAATATCGCCGACAACTGGTGCCCATGAGAGTAACAACGCCCATACGCCGTAGCGTTCAATCAAGGCGAGCCCCTTTGCGTGTTTACCTTTCGCTAACGCTTCTGGTGATTTTGCTAGACGGCCTAAGCGGCCTAAATAGAAACTGGTCATCGCGCCCAACGTGTTGCCAATGCTAGCCACCACGACCAGCGCAACCCAAGCCTCTGGAGTTTTGTTTAATAACGCCACGAGTAAGACTTCAGATCCCCCCGGTAACAAAGTCGCCGCTAAAAAAGCGCCGGAGAACATAATGCCTAACTCAGTCATAATGGCTTACTCAATGATAAATCTCTCTTTTTGTATTCAATGCGATAAGGTTTGCCATGGGTTAATTGAATGTTTCACTTAATCTTTTTACAACAAACTCACTTATCACAATAAGTTATAAGAAAAACGGTTTGTTATAACCCTAGCTCTGTCGATACAATGGTTAACTATGGCAGGCAATAACCGTGCGCATGACTGAGAGCGCGTTAACATCACGCTCAACTCGTTAAATACGAATCCTATCATCGCAGGCCTATTGGCTCACTCTTAATTTATTTTTCTGGAATATGCATGATCCTTCAAACCATTAGCCGCATTCCGTTTTGGCAAAAAGTCTTAGCAGGCTTTATCTTAGGTGCGCTCGTTGGCGTTATTTTAGGTGAAAGCGCCACAGTGCTAAAACCATTAGGTGATCTGTTCATTGGGGCCATTAAGATGTTGGTCGCGCCTTTGGTATTTTGTGCCATTGTCGTGAGTATCACATCGCTCAACTCGCAAACCAGTCTGAAACGCCTGAGCTTGAAAACTTTGGGTATGTTCATGCTGACAGGCACAATCGCCTCTCTGATCGGCTTAGCTGTGGGCTCAATGATCGATATGGGTGGCACAATGCAACTCACAACGACTGAAGTGCGCGAGCGTAATATTCCCGGTTTCGCACAAGTGTTGCTCGACATGATCCCTGTCAATCCTTTTGCTTCACTCGCTGAAGGCAATGTACTGCAAATTATCGTGTTTGCCGCGTTAGTGGGTATCGCTATCAATAAAGTTGGCGAGAAGGCTGATCCGCTAAAACGCACCATAGAAGCGGGCGCAGAAGTCATGTTCCAACTGACTCGCATGGTCTTAAAACTCACTCCTATCGGTGTGTTTGGTTTAATGGCATGGGTTGTGGGTGAATATGGTTTATCGACTCTACTGCCTTTAGGTAAGTTTATCGGGGCTATCTACATTGCCGCTTTTATCCACATCATCTTTGTTTACGGTGGCTTAGTGAAATTTGTCGGTGGTTTAAGCCCACTGCAATTTTTCCGCAAAGCTATGCCAGCGCAGTTAGTCGCCTTTAGTACTTCTTCAAGTTTCGGTACTTTACCTGCGAGCACTCGCGCAGTCGAAACCATGGGCGTATCAAAGCGTTATAGTGCCTTTGTGATGCCATTAGGTGCGACCATGAATATGGACGGCTGTGGGGGGATTTACCCTGCGATAGCCGCTATCTTCATCGCTCAAATTTACAATATTCCGCTCGACACACTGGACTATGTGATGATCGCCGTGACTGCGACAGTGGCTTCTGTTGGTACCGCTGGCGTACCAGGAAGTGCGATGGTGATGTTAACTGTCACCTTAGGTGTGATTGGTCTGCCACTTGAAGGCATTGCCTTTATCGCCGCAATTGACCGTATTATCGATATGATCCGCACAGCAACTAACGTGACGGGCGATATGATGACTGCTGTTGTGATTGGTAAATCCGAAAATGAACTCGATGAAGTACAGTTCTATTCGAATGACAATCAAGACATTACACCTGTGAGTTCGTAGCAATAACAATACTGTATAAACAGTATTAAGCTAAATCATCAGTACCATTGACCACAGTAAGAGACCGCTTCGGCGGTCTCTTTTATTATCCTGCAAACAGTCTTTAATCTATTGGCTTTAGAGACCACAATCGACTTCGACAGTCTCTATTAACTGCAAAATAGGTTACTCAAATAAGATCAAGCTGTTAGACTCTAAAACCACTCTAACTCACACTTTAGCAGAACAGACAATGACGAGACTCTTCCTTATCCCGCTGATCCTATGTTTGTTTTGGGCGTTATTTTTAAAAGCCAACAAACTCACACTAAAACAAGGCCGACGAGGTTTTATCTACATTATCGGTATAGGTGGCGGGCTGATTTTAATCCTTATGGCATTACTCTGGTTAACGGCTTAGGTTAATACCAAGGATTCATTTTCTAAATTAGTGACTTAACAAAAAGCCAACTCAATACTGAGTTGGCCTTAGTAATAAAACAGCGTTAACGACTAGAATAAATTCGAAGATAAACCCGCTAAATTTACCCACTCAGTCAAGCCCAATCAGTTAACCCAATCTGTCATCACCCCAGCACGGCAAGTAAAATCCCCGCAGCCACAGCAGAACCTAGCACTCCCGCCACATTGGGTCCCATAGCGTGCATCAACAAGAAGTTATGTTGATTGGCCTCTAATCCAACTTTGTTCACGACTCGCGCTGCCATAGGCACAGCCGACACCCCTGCCGCACCAATCAACGGATTAATCTTACCACCCGACAACTTACACATCAGTTTTGCCATCAATACACCTGCAGCAGTACCAATGCCAAATGCTAAAGCTCCCAATACCAAAATCCCTAAGGTTTCAAGTCGCAGGAATTGGTCGGCTGATAACTTAGAACCGACAGCTAACCCTAAGAAAATCGTAACGATATTGATAAGCTCGTTCTGCGCCGTTTTCGATAATCTATCCACCACGCCCGATTCACGCATCAAGTTACCAAGACAAAACATGCCCACTAGAGGTGTGGCAGCAGGTAAGAAGAGAATCGTTAATCCCAGTACCATCAAAGGGAAAATGATCTTTTCCTTCTTACTGACTTCGCGCAGCTGCTCCATTTTTATTTCGCGCTCGGCTTGAGTTGTCAGTAAACGCATGATCGGCGGTTGAATAATAGGGACTAACGCCATGTAGGAATAGGCCGCGACCGCAATCGCACCTAATAACTCAGGCGCCAGTTTTGAGGCAAGGAAAATCGCCGTTGGTCCATCGGCACCGCCAATAATCGCAATGGCCGCTGCATCCTTCATGGTGAACTCAAATCCCGGCACTAAGTTCAGCGCTATTGCGCCAATCAGTGTCGCAAAAATCCCAAACTGCGCAGCCGCCCCTAATAACAGAGTTTTAGGATTCGCTATCAAGGCACCAAAGTCGGTCAGCGCGCCGACGCCCATAAAGATCAACAGTGGGAACACCCCAGTTTCAATCCCCACATGATAGGCGTAATACAGGATGCCACCTTCTTCGGTAAATCCCGCATGGGGAATGTTCGCCAGCACTGCACCAAAACCAATGGGCAACAATAGCAAAGGCTCAAATCCACGCACTATGGCGAGATACAAGAGCAAAGCGCCCACTGCCATCATCAACACTTGCCCGCCAGTAAAGTGAGCGATACCTGTCTCGGCCCAAAAAGCCATTAAACCTTCCATAATGACTCCTACGCCAAGGCCAGTAATTGGGAACCCACAGACACTGAGTCACCTTCTTTCACCCAGATCTTAGCGATAATACCATCGCCCTGAGCACGAATTTCGGTTTCCATCTTCATCGCCTCAAGGATGATCACGACATCGCCTTCACACACTCTATCGCCAGGAGAAACATGCACTTTGAAGATATTGCCCGACAAAGGCGCGCTCATTTCAAGCCTGATTTCACCATGGCTTGTTGCTGGTGTTGTACTCTCAGTCACAGCTTGCACAGCATGAACACTTTGGCCCTGTGGCTGGATTTGCGAGATCTCACCGCCTGCGGCGACTTCAACTACGTACTCTTGCCCTTCGACAGTTACCGTGTAGGTTTCAGGGCCACGATCCGCAGCATTAGAAGCAGCAAGTACCGAAGTCAGCTCAGGCTTAGGCTCAAAGGCGCTCGGATCGTCACGATTCTTTAAGAACTGCAATCCTATTTGTGGGAAGAGTGCATATGTCAGCACATCATCGTCATGCTCTGAAGATAGGCGAATGCCTTGTTCCTGTGCTTTATCAGCTAACTCAAGCCGTAATTTAGCTAGCTCTGGCGTTAATAAATCAGCAGGGCGACATGTAATGGCTTCGGCTCCTTGTAAGACTCTCGCTTGCAATGCGGCATTGACTGGCGCAGGCGTCGCGCCATATTCGCCCTTAAGCACGCCTTCAGTCTCTTTAGTCAGTGACTTATAACGCTCCCCCATTAGCACATTGATTACCGCCTGCGAGCCGACAATCTGCGATGTCGGTGTCACTAAGGGCAAAAAACCTAAGTCAGCACGCACGCGAGGAATTTCTTCCAAGACCAAGTCCATCTTATCGGCCGCGCCTTGTTCCTTTAGTTGGCTCTCCATATTGGTCAGCATGCCACCAGGCACTTGTGCACGTAAGATCCGCGAATCAATGCCTTTCAGCGCGCCTTCAAACTTAGCGTACTTCTTGCGTACTTCACGGAAATAAGCGGCAATCTCCTCAAGCAATACCATATCGTAACCAGTCGCACGCTCAGTATCTTCCACCATAGCGATAACGGTTTCAGTAGCAGTATGTCCATAGGTTTGACTCATCGACGAAATTGCCGTATCGAGCACATCGATACCCGCTTCAATGGCTTTCTGGTAAGTGGGGGTACTTAATCCTGTCGTCGCATGACAATGCATAGATAACACGAGTTGCGTTTGGGATTTTAGTCGACTGATAAGCTCAAACGCTTCCATAGGCTTAAGTAAGCCCGCCATATCTTTGATACACAAAGAATCACATCCCATATCTTCGAGACGTTTTGCCATATCAACCCAAGTCTCTATGGTATGCACAGGGCTAGTCGTGTATGAGATAGTCCCCTGCGCATGGCCGCCAACTTGGCGCACCGCTTTCACCGCAGTTTCGAGATTACGAACATCATTCATTGCATCGAAAATACGAAATACATCGACGCCATTAGTATGAGCACGCTCAACAAAACGCGTGACTAAATCATCGGCATAATGGCGATAACCTAATAAGTTTTGGCCACGCAGCAGCATTTGTTGCGGCGTATTCGGCATCGCCTTTTTCAACTCACGAATTCTGTCCCAGGGATCTTCACCAAGATAACGAATACAGGCATCAAAAGTCGCCCCACCCCAAGATTCCAACGACCAGAAACCAATCTTATCGAGTAACGGCGCTATAGGTAACATGTCATCAATGCGTAAGCGCGTCGCTAAAATGGATTGATGTGCGTCCCGCAATACGACATCAGTTAAAAATAATGGCTTAGCCACTGCTGTCGTAGAATTAGATACAAAAGTCATACTGCTCCCCATTACTTAATCTGTGAACGATACTGCTTTACCGCTAGTGAAATCGCAGCGACCAAGCTTGGATCTAAAGGTTTAGCATCAGATTCCGCTACCCTCTGCTGACTCTTAGCATGATTTTTAGCAAAACGTGCAGATGCAGCATCGACTGCACACCAACGCGCAACCAAATGAATCCCAAGGATTAGTACACTTAAAAATAAATAAACTAAGCCCATCCCCAAAAACATAATGCCAACTGCATCCAATAAAGATTGTGTTACATCCTCCATAGCTCCCCTACCCCTTCCTCTCTAGATCCCTATCAACAGCGCGATTGCCCCAAAATCATCGCTATCGCATTACAAGTTCAAAATTCATCAAATGAACTGCTCACAAACTATGGTTCTTCCGTAAACAGACACATAGCGACCACCAATCAGAAAAATTGAATAAAAAATCACATTTCAAAGCTAACCAATCACACAACAAGAAAACCAGCTGAACTCAACCTGCTACGAACATAACCAATTGATAACAAAAAAACCATATCAGTGTAAATTGGTCTTACCAATATTAAGTAAATCCACAGACAGCAAGTTATTAATCCTCATAAATCGAGCGATTAATTCAATATTCCATAATGAAACAAGCATAATGTTGGATTTAAGCTGAAGTGATCTCTTAAGCTAAAAAATGATTCCTAAATTGAAAACAACGAGCATAGGAATAAACCAAGTGAAAAAATATGCAAATTTAACAATCCAAGCTACTACCATCTGACTAAGTGGCAAAATAAAAAGGAATATTGTTCTGAAGACATTGTTTGAAGAAGAGGAATGGGTTCAATTCAGCAAATTAAATCATCGGTTTTGACAACTTAAATGCCCCCTAGATACCAACACAGAGCAGTGCCTAACAATACGGTTGGTGTGTGAAACCGCTATCTTAAAAGATAAGCAACAGTGCCACCTGAGCTAGAGCTCAGGCGTTTAGTTATGCGCAGGATTAAGCAATAGGACGAGAACGAAATAGGAAATCCTAGGACCGACAAAGAACTCAGTAATTGAAATGGTTAGTGAGTTGGTGAGTTAGTGAGTTGGTGAGTTAGTGAGTTGGTGAGTTGGTGAGTTGGTGAGTTGGTGAGTTGGTGAGTTGGTGAGTTGGTGAGTTGGTGAGTTGGTGAGTAAAAATAGCGGAGAAACATGCAAGCTGAAAGAAAAACGGACTAATTTCTACAAATTGCAGACGCAAAAAAGCCAGCTTATTTAGCTGGCTTGGTTACATCTCAATGAGATAATTAGGCGCTTGGCGATGACCTACTCTCACATGGGGAGACCCCACACTACCATCGGCGCGTTTGCGTTTCACTTCTGAGTTCGGGATGGGATCAGGTGGTTCCACAAGGCTATTGTCACCAAGCAAATTCTGTTTATTACCGTGTCCATCTCTGGACCACGTTAATAATAATTCGGAAAGCTGATTTGCTTTGTTTGAGTTCACACTTCATCAAGTGTCGATATTCTGTCTAAGGCTGTGTATAAAACCCATCTGG
>NZ_JAKKRN010000033.1:0-57345 GCF_025654245.1 Shewanella sp. SM29 | reverse complement strand
TCATCCAATCGCGGAAGGCCCGAAGGTCCCCTCCTTTCCCCCRTAGGGCGTATGCGGTATTAGCAGTCGTTTCCAACTGTTATCCCCCTCGACTGGGCAGATCCCTAGGCATTACTCACCCGTCCGCCGCTCGCCACCTCAGAAGTAAACTCCCTTGTGCTGCCGCTCGACTTGCATGTGTTAGGCCTGCCGCCAGCGTTCAATCTGAGCCATGATCAAACTCTTCAATTAAAGTTTTGTTGTTTGACTCACGTCAAACGGCTCAATGAATTCTACTGTTTTGATTCGCTTTGCTCACTAAGAAGCATCACGTTTCAACTCATACATTACTGTATGTACATATTACTATGAACACTCAGTCACGCTTCTCGTTGAGAAGAATGACTTGAAAACATTGATTTAAATTTTTGACTGCCAACCCTAAGGTTAAGCAGTTTCGATTAACTCAACACCTGTGAGTGTCCACACAGATTTGCTTGATAAATTGTTAAAGAGCATGGTTAGCAGCTTATTCAGCGTTTAACCCTTGACCCCGCTGGGTCAGTGGATGCGCATTATAGGGATGTCAGATTTTACCGCAACCCCTTTGGCGCGAATAATTACGAAAAACGATTCAAGCGCACACTTTTTAAACTAAAAGTGTGTTTTAACGCCAATATTATCGAATCTATGCTGAATTAAGGGCAAAGATGAGATTAATCCAGCGCTAGAAATGACAAGAGCCAACCTATTGGTTAGCTCTTGTCATGTTAGATCACTTTTAACGCAAGCTTCCATTCAACAAGAGCAACAACCCACGCTACTGGCTACTGTGATAGTAGCTACTTGAGATGAACTTATAAGCAAATGTTTATCTGCTTATAAGTAATAGCGTAGCGACTAGCCTAGGCTTTTTAAGTAAGACGGCACATCGGCAATACTGTCGAGTACCACAGTGGCATCACTGTCATCGGCAATAACCTTACCACTGCGCACTAATATACGAGTAGTCACGCCCGCCGCTTTCGCTGCCTGCATATCTTCGGCTTTGTCGCCAACCATGACTGAGTGCGCTAAGTCGATTTTTAAGAATTGCGCCGCATCATTAAGCATACCCGGCTTAGGTTTGCGGCAATCACAATCGACCTTATATTCCCCTATGCCTTTCTCGGCATGGTGCGGGCAATAGTAAATACCATCGAGCTCGACCCCTTTGTCGGCAAAGTTCCAATCCATCCACTCCGTTAAGCTGTGGAATTGGTCTTCAGTGTACATGCCACGGGCAATACCAGATTGGTTAGTGACGACAACTAACTTGTAGCCCATTTCTTTTAAAGAGAGGCAAGATTCAAACACACCGTCAATATATTCGAAGTCATCCACTAAATAGACATAACCATGGTCTTTGTTAATCACGCCATCACGGTCTAAAAATACTGCTCGACTCACTGTAATACTCCCAAATCGCCTAAGGCGTTATCGCGCTATTATTCCATTCATTATCAGAAATTGCACCGCTGAAGTTATGCTTTTAGTGCTAAATTGCGCGTTAGTGATATTTCGTGGCTGTACAGGCAAATCTCTATGCACAGCTTGTGTCTATGCGAGATAGTAATTGTCCCACCAAATTAGAGTCCAAAAAAATCCAGCAGTGAGCTGAACAGCGTTTTTACAAATAATTGCCACCGTTGCCATCGAAGCCGCTCGCAAGGAATGCGCTTCAAATCGTAAGAGAAAACCACAAAAAACCCCGTCTTTTGGGCATTATTAGTCTCTTAGATGCTGCACTCAATCAAGCATTTCCCTTTATTTGTGGTGTTTTTAACGGTAATCTTGGGCAAATAACGAGAAAATACCCGAAATAGACGGAAATAATGAGTCGAACTACTCCTATCGTCCACAAAACCCGCACCCAGTTAGTTGTGGAAGTGCTCAGAGAGAGAATTCTTTCAGGTGACATAGCCGCAGGAGAACCCCTCAGACAAAGTGCTTTGGCTGAAGCGTTAAATGTCAGCCGTATTCCGGTGAGAGAAGCGTTATTGCAACTCGAAGCCGAAGGACTCGTTAAGTTTGAGCCCCATAAAGGTGCGACTGCGACAGTTTTATCCGTCGAACAAGTCACCGAACTTTTTGAATTACGTGCAATGATCGAAACCGATCTGCTTGCGAAAGCGATCCCACGACTTCAAGAGGCTGATTTAGAAAAAGCAGAACGTGTACTCGAGCAATTGGAGTCGGCCTTCAAACATGAAGATGCCGTCGCCAGTTGGAGCGAGTTGAATACGCAATTTCACACTTGCTTATATCAGGCGGCTAATCGCCCACACACCCTTGAGGTTGTTCACGGCCTCAATACTAATTGTGATAGATACATTCGTTTGCAGTTATTGCTCGCGGGGGGAATTCCTGCCGCAGAGCATGAGCACAGGGCTTTGCTCAACCACTGCAAACTGAGAGAAACAGAAAAAGCGACGGCGCTACTGCGTCATCATATTCTGCATGCCGCAATGACAATTCGAGATCTCGTCGCCAAACAGGTGGTCTAGATCACGGACGGCCATTAGAGTTGCCGATAAGCTTTGTTGTCGATTCAAGGCAGCGCTCAGGTTCTGCCTTTTTTATTTGAGAGAAACCACCATGCAGTACGCCACTATCACAGGTTGGGGCAAATGTGTTCCACCAGCCACGCTGACCAACGATGATCTTGCTACCTTTATCGAGACATCCGACGAATGGATCAAATCTCGCACAGGGATCAGCCAGCGCCATATCAGTCATGTAAATACCTCTGAACTTGCTTCAGTTGCAGCACAACGTGCGCTCGCAGCAGCGGGTATTGATGGCAGTGAAATCGACATGATCATTCTGGCCAGTGCCAGCCCAGACACTTTGATCCCAAATATTGCATCCACTGTACAAGCTAATATTGGCGCCAGTTGTGCCGCATTCGATATCAATGCTGCCTGCAGTGGCTTCTTATATGGCTTAGGTTTAGCCAGCTCACAAATCAAGAGTGGCCAGAGCAAGAAAGTATTAGTCATTGGTGCTGAACGTTTATCTTTCTATTTAGATTGGTCGCGCCGCGAAACCGCAGTGCTATTTGGTGATGGTGCGGGTGCCGTTGTGGTTGAAGCGACAGATGTTGCCGGTGGCGTGCTCGGTTATGAACTGAATAACGATCCTGAAGGTCGTGATATTCTGAAAGCGGGCTTTGGCACGGCGATGGACAGATTCTCAGCCGACTCATTGGACTTTTTCATTGAATTCGATGGCCAAGAAATCTTCAAGCGTGCGATTAACGGAATGAATAAATTGAGCACTAAAGTGCTTGAAAAATGTGGTGTTGATAAGGATGAAGTGGATCTCGTGATCCCGCATCAAGCCAACGAACGTATTATTGATACCTTAGTTAGCCGAATGAAAATCCCGAAAGAAAAAGCCTTCGTGAACATCGCTAATTATGGCAATACCTCGGCGGCGACGATTCCAATTGCGATTTGTGATGCGTTAGAACAAGGCATTATCAAGCCGAATCAAACCATACTCTCTTGTGCCTTTGGCGCAGGCTTAACCTCTGCCGCACTCTTGCTGCAATGGGGAAATCGTGTCACACCTATCAATATCAGTGATGCCGAGTTACCGCCTTGTGATAAAACAGGCATAGAGTTAGTCAAACGCGCTGTAGATTATTTTTGTAAGCCGTAAACGGTTTCTGCAAAACGATTACATAGTGTTTCACTAAAACATAAAAGCCATCTTAAGCGATGGCTTTTTTAGTATATGACTACAGAACTTATTCATTCAGCTTGCTAATGATCATCTCATCCCAATAGATAGCTTGATTAAAATGTTCGGCGAGTTTTTGATTTAACTCATTAAAGCCTTTAATCACGCCTTCGCTGCCACTAATACAAGACCAAACAAATCGATGGCAATTGTTGTCGAATAAATCATATTCCCGATACTGATAAATCGCCTGTTCAGCGCGGGGCAACACAGAGTCGGCAATAAGAGGCTGATGTTGGTGATTACAGGCAAGATAGATTTGGCTACCGGTCCGTCCCGCTAAAAAACGCTTTACCGATACAGCCCGCACCAGCCCTGAGCCATGTAACTCTACGAGGCAATCATCACCAAGCCAAATGCCAGTATGCTCAATCACGCCAAAAACATAACAACAGACGATACTGCCAGGAATTGGCGATACTTGTTTTAATCCCTTTTGCCATTGACTCGGCGGTGCCACCATAGCGCAATTGGCAACGGGGTACTTAGGGGCCTTACCGAGTAATCTGTCACGCTCAAGCTGTTGACGCTGCTGGCGCTCATCGGCCAGCAAAACCGCACCGATTACGGCACCACCCACCCAAAGTAAAGGTAACGGCATCATATTCTCCTACACACTCAACTTAGTAGAGTGAAGTACAAGTTGGTTGGATTGCCAAGTTAACGGCAGGTTGAATTTGAACAGAGGATTAAATGTAAACTGAGTTTAGCTTGTCAGTGATTAACCTAAGATGAAATCCAGGTGAAACCAATCCATCTCAAATGGATTCACTCACCACAAAGAGTGATTTCAGTTAACACTGACTAAGTCGATTTTTGCAGTAAATCAGCCACGGTAAGCTTTGCCGCACCGCCCATGGCGGCCATTTGCGCGAGTAATAATTCCCCACAAGCTAAGGCATCGGTCAGCGCGCTATGGGCTGTATAAATGGGTAAACTGTAACGTTCGCGACAAGCACCGAGACGCAAACTCCCCTCTTTAATCACTGAATGTTCCCGTAGTAAACGGTGCTTTTCAACCATTAAAGTATCGATTGCAGGTAAAACAAGGGCTTGATGATAAATCGTCAATAAATCCTGCTGTAAAAAACGACAATCTAAACGGGCATGATGTGCCACCAGCACGCGTCCATAGGTTTGATTGATAAACCAGCACATGGCTTCTTCAATGGTGACAGCTTGCACCAAATGATTGTCAAGAATGCCGTGGATCGTCGCGCTTTGGCCTACACTACCGCGAATTTGCACTAACTTTTGCTCGGCGCGTGCCAACGGGATCTCACCGCGCTCAATCGGCACCAATCCAATACTGAGAATTTGGTCTTGCTGTGGATTGAGCCCTGTCATCTCCAAATCCATCGCCGTTAACGGCGCTTCAGATAACGGCATTGCCAGCAGAGGCAACAGCGACTGATAATAGCCTTTAAATAAATGATGTTGGCAACGCAGCGCCCGCCAATTGAGCTGAGTTTTCAGCAACAATGTATTCATATCAAAAACTTCGCATAAATTTCATCTTCATCCCCGCCTGCGCCTCATGCACGACTTTAAAAGCGTCACGTAACTGATGACGAACCAGCGAAGACAAATGCCCAGGCAGCAAATAATTACTCACCTCTACCCCTTGATTATGTTGATAACCTTGGTTCGATAACCGCATATGGGCGATAAACTCGTGGGCATCAGCCAAATTGAGCGCATCTTGTCGATTGAGGATATTCGCATCCATCAAGGCACGAATACGTTTTGCGGTATTCACTTCTTTAATGCCCGCAGACAAGGCATAAACACGGGAAATATCGTTGATCAAAGCATTGCCCTTATGCTTCAAATCGATGCCTTTAACTTCACTACCATCCCGCTCGAGTACAAATTTGCGAAAAAATCCTAACGGCGGCGACTCCACCAGCGAATTGCCTGTCATACCCGCGAGGAAAATATCGTTATCGCGGGTTTGAGCCAAGACTTTATCCTGTAAGGCATCAAACAGGGTTTGTGGACCGTAAACCGATCGCATATCGAAGAAGATGCTGGCGTGCATTAACGCCTTAGGCTCAGGCGTTATGACCCATTTTTCAAATACCTGTTGCCACTGTTTGAGTGACATCCGCCATTGGGGATTTTGCGCCATAATATTGCCGGGACAAAATTCATAACCACATTGGTCAAGCCCTGCGCATACGGCATGGGTTAAGGCATCAAAATAACCTTTAGCAAAATCATCCATCTCTTCTGCGACTAACAAGCCATTATCTTGATCTGAACACGCAGCCTGATCTTGTCGTCCCTGCGAGCCAAATGCCAACCAGCAAAAGGCCATCGGCGGTTCACCAAGCAATTGTTGATTGAGCAAGATTAATCTCCGCGTCAGCGCATCGGTGACAGAGGTTAACACTCGGCCAATTTCTTCAGCTCTGGCATCGGCACTAATAAGATTTTGCAGCAATAGGGGAATTTGCTTACTGACACCAATTAAACTGGCAAGATCCTGCTGCCGTTCTATCTCACCAATCAACAGTAGCGGTTGTGAGCCCTGCCCGCGCAAGATGTCAGTACTGGTCACCATACCGATAGCTTTATCTTGATCGATAATAGGTAAGTGATGAATATTATGCTCACTCATCAGCAGCATGGCTTCAAAAATCAATGCATTGGAGGAAATCGAGATAGGTGAAACCGTCATGGCTTGATGCACAGCAACGCTGCCATCAAGCCCAGCTGCTAACACGCGATTACGCAAATCCTTATCGGTTAAGATGCCAACCAATTTATGATTATCCGTCACCAATAAGGACGATACTCGGCGATTTCGCATCAAGAGTGCCGCCTGAGTCACGCTAGCTTGGGCATCTATAACGATGGGAGTGGAAGACATCAAGGTACTTATCCGACTTGTGGTCGTCAGATCCTTTGCCTTAAAGCGGGCCTCATGGCGTAAACGCTTTGCGAAGGCGCGGGTAAAAAACTTATCGAAGTGACGACTCTCACTCCTAAGGCTATCAAACAAGGCTTGGGGCAGATGATAAACTAGACCGTCTTCAAGAATAGCGACTTTATTAACGACTTTTTCCCCTGATAACAAAGTAGAAAAGCCAAAAAACTCACCCTCACCCACTCTATCCACCAACACGCCGTCAGGATCGCGCACCTCAAAGGCGCCGCTACGCACCATATACAACTTAGGCGAATTCGCGTCGAAATTAACATAACCAGAGGCTTTGCTGTAATACCCAACAGTAACAGCCTTAGCGCAGCGCACAACAACATCCTCAGGCAGAGCATCAAAGGGCACAAGTCCCTGTAGAAATTGCACTACGGGTTGTAACTCACTGGCATTCATAGGCAACACCTTCTTTAGGCGAATTTTTACTGAGATGTCATCACTATAGCCTGCATTGTCGCTACGCTACATTCGACTAAAGTCAGCCGCAAGCATAATAAAGTGACTCCCCACAGAATCATAAAGGCTGGCCAAAAGAGCCATAAAAAAGAGCGCCGAAGCGCTCTCTTGTGTTGGTACTCACCATTACGCAGTAAGGTTAGTGGCCGCTTGCTTCACCCGAACCTTTAGGGAAACGAATCGATTCAACCATCTCCTGAACATGCAGTGGTGTTGCCGCAGTGACTCGACTCACTATCGCTGCCACACCGAAGTTCACTAACATGCCTACCATACCAATACCTTCTGGTGAAATACCCAGAAACCAGTTAGCAGCTATGTTAGCCGTTGGATCAACAAACTTGAAGTAGATGATATAACCAGCAGTAAACAGTAGACCCGTTAACATACCGGCAATCGCACCTTCTTTATTCATTGTCTTAGAGAAAATACCCATAACAATGGCAGGGAACAGTGAGGAAGCCGCTAATCCGAAGGCGAATGCCACCACTGCCGCCACGAAACCAGGAGGGTTCACCCCAAAGTAACCCGCAATCACAATGCCGATACCTGCCGCCAAGCGAGCGTATAGCAGCTCTTTTTTATCGGAAAGGTTAGGCATTAAATTCTTTTTCAATAGGTCGTGTGAAACCGACGTTGAAATCACCAATAGCAAGCCTGCAGATGTTGATAACGCTGCTGCTAAACCACCCGCCGCCACGAGGGCGATAACCCAAGCTGGTAAATTAGCGATTTCTGGCGTAGCAAGTACGATAATATCGTTATCAATCTTCATTTCATTTTTGCTAGCGGGATCTTCAATCTTACCTGACGAATAGTAAATTTTACCGTCGCCATTTTTGTCATCCCACTTAATCAAACCGGTTTTTTCCCAGTTCTTAATCCAATCTGGTGCAGACTCATAAGCCACACCTTTAGAATCGGGACCGTTAATAGTTTCAATCATGTTCACGCGGGAGAACGCTGCTAACGCAGGTACTGTGGTGTACATAATCGCAATAAAAACAAGCGACCATCCGGCAGTGATACGTGCATCCTTCACCTTAGGTACAGTGAAGAAACGCACGATAACATGGGGTAAACCCGCAGTACCCACCATCAAGGCTCCCGTAATACAGAACACATCTATCATGCTCTTAGAACCGTCGGTGTAAGGTGCAAAGCCGAGCTCAACCGAAACGTTATTGAGTTTTTCTAACAAATACACACCGCTATTATTACCAGCGGCATCCAGTAACTCAGCACCAAAACCAATTTGCGGTACTAAGTGGCCCGTCATCATCACTGAAAGGAAAATAGCCGGAACCATAAAGGCGAAAATCAGTACGCAGTATTGGGCAACCTGAGTGTAGGTAATCCCTTTCATACCACCGAGTACCGCGTAGAAGAACACGACCGCCATACCGATATATACGCCCGTATCCACATCCACTTCAAGGAAACGCGAGAACACAACACCCACACCGCGCATTTGCCCTGCAATATACGTAAAGCAAATAAAGATGGCACAGATAACCGCTACAGTACGTGCCGCCTGTGAGTAATAACGCTCACCGACGAAATCTGGCACAGTAAACTTACCAAATTTACGTAAATACGGTGCCATACAAAGGGCAAGCAATACGTAGCCGCCCGTCCAGCCCATCAAGTACACGCTACCATCGTAACCGACGAAAGACACAATACCCGCTAACGAAATAAATGACGCCGCTGACATCCAATCTGCCGCCGTTGCCATACCGTTCACCACAGGGTGAACACCGCCGCCAGCAACATAGAACTCTTTGGTTGAACCCGCACGGGTCCAGATTGCAATCCCAATGTAGAGCGCAAATGAGAGCCCTACGATAATATATGTGAGTGTTTGAACATCCATCTCAAAGCTCCTTAGTCTTCTTGTACGTTATATTTTTTATCTAAGGCGTTGGCTTTTGCCGCGTAGACAAAGATAAGCGCAACGAATACATACATAGATCCCTGTTGTGCAAACCAGAAACCTAATTTGAATCCCATGAAATGGACTTCATTGAGTACATCAACCAATAAAATGCCGCATCCAAAAGAAACTGCCGCCCAAATGGCTAATAAGCTCAGTACGAGACGAATATTCTCGCGCCAATAACCCTTTGCCTTGTCGTTGTTTTCAAAACCCATAGTGACTCCCCTGTGCTGTTTTAATTTTAAGTCATGTTTAATCTAGCAACAGCTGGTGTGAGCACAATCACGACTTTCGTCTAACCCGTGATTCAAAACACTGTCTGCAAATAGCGAATAGAAACAAATTCAAAGAGTTAACAATAACATTACATTTTGATGCGGTTTTAACTTTTTTAACAGGTTAGACCAATGTCGAACATGAATGAGTGGGATGTGAATGGAGAAAGAGGATTTTCATCCAATAAATAGAAATAACTTATTGTCTGAACTAGGGAAATTAGAAATTTAAATGACCTTTAATACGGCTCTAGACTGGCTAAAAATCAGATACTTGAGATTTTTAGCCTAGATTATTGAGAATTTTAATCATGAGTTCCTCAATTAATTAGAGACGTTAAATCTCTCATCAAACCTAGGTCAGCCCAATTGCTTACCGTTTTATTTCATCATGTCATTTCGTCACAATGTTAGGGTTTGACTCATAGTCACCTTGCAGGTTAACAACAAAAAATAACCCAGCCTATGCTGGGTTACTCAATCTACCTTGAGGAAACGTGACTAAAGGTTACTCGCAAAAAGCTACTTTCATCGCATGATACATCGCGTGCCGTCCGTCTATAAAATGCCGTTACTTCGCAGCTAAAAACTTCACTAACGCTGCCAATTCTTCTGCGGTATGTGCGGTTGAGGTCAGCATATAACGGCCATTAACCAGTAATGACGGTACCCCCTTGATCCCAGCAAGCTCAGCTTGAGAGTCATAATTCATTAGGGTGAATTTAGCATCGACGGAATTCATCGCGGCATCGACATCATCTGCCTTAGCGCCTTGGGCAAGGAAAAAGGCTTTTACTTGCTCAAGGGTGGTAAATTGCTCACCTTTCTCATGAATTTGCTTAAAAATGGCACCATGGGTTTGCTTAGTCATCTTTAATTTTTGCGCCATATAATAGGCAAACTGGCTCAATTCCCAAGCAGGACGACCTGCACCAACGGGGGTACGCTCAAAGGCCACATCTTTGCCAAGCAGCTTTACTGTCGACTCAATGAGCGGTTCTTGCTTATAACAATGTGTGCAGTTATAAGAAAAAAACTCCCGCAGCACTGGCTTTTGTGCTTCGGTAATGCCCGCCACAGTGACATAATCCTTGCCTTCTTCGAAACTTGCAGCCTGCAGGGCAAAGCTGGCACTCAGCATTAATCCGCACGCAAATACTGCTATAGGTCGAACTCGATTAAACACGCTCATTATATTGTCTCTTTTTATTCGTCATTTGTTTAAATAAGGATTACACATTTGCTCAAGCAAATTTGGAACTCAAAGATAACCTAAAAGTTCAACTTTTACCTTTTACAGTAATGAACCTTTCTCAACATGACGCTAGCATATCCAGCGGCGAAACATACTGATATCGAAAGCCTAAATCCGTGACAATCGCGTCAGCTTGGATGACTTTACTCGGCATAGATTGTTGATTAAATTCTGGCGCGACTAAACCTAGAGATTCGGCAGCAGCTTGATAAAACTCAGCTTTAGTCGGATGTGAAGGTGCGCAAAGATTATAAATCGGCGCCACTGATAATCCAGAATGAGTTGCCGCGAGAATTGCGCTAACCGCGCGCACACAGTCACTAAGATGGACTAAATTTACCGCGACATTCGCCCCACTCACATCGGTTTTTCCAGCAAGAAAACGCCCAGGATGACGTTTAGGACCGACGAGCCCAGCAAAACGAACGATACAGGTATGGGGCAATGCTTGAAATAAAGCTTCAGCATCTAACAGCACTTGGCTATCGCTTGATTCTGCCATCGCATCGGCTTCTGTCATCAATTTATCTTGGGTCGGATATACGCCCGTAGTGCTGATAAACACAATCCGCTGATATTGCCAGCCTTGAGTTAATGCGATGAGTTGTTGTAATTCTTCAAGATAAGCGGCATTACCACGCTTTAGCCGTGGAGGAATATTGACCACCAGATAATCAGTCTGAAATAAACCGCTTAAAGCCTGAGCATCGGAGGCAGATGATGCTTCGTGGCCCAATTGCAGCGGATAGGCTTCAATCCCGACTTCAGTTAATACCGATAATTCTTCGGCACTGCGCTTACAGCCAGTGACTCGATAGCCTTCATGGACAAGTTGCTTTGCCAAAGCAAAACCAAACCAACCACAACCGACCAAAGCAACACTGGATTTTACTGCGCTGTTTTCTGCTTTTACATTCGCCATATTAGCCCTAAGGGAATCACATCAGCGGATAGAATACGGAACTTAGCGCATAAGATTCAAGCTTGTAGCGAACTAAAATAAAAACTAATCCCTTTATCGACTTGTAAGGTACGAATAGCACCCTCGGACAACTCTTCCGCCTTGATGGCTTTTTGTACTGTCACGCCTTCATTACTTAAAAAACGCAGCGATGGCTCACTGCCATCCTCTTTGCAGGCCCACACTTGGGGTTGACTCACATCTTTAGTCGTCATCATGACTTTTGCGATACAGCCATCGGAGAGTTTCACTATGGTTCCTGGTGGATAAATACCGAGAATTTTAACCAAAATAGCGATTAAAGATTCGGCATGTTTAGTGGCCCGATTCTTAAACAAATAACCTAAAGCGACTTGAGGGGAGGATATTTGTTGACCACTGAGCTGTTGATCGTAGTCATTTGCCAAACTCACGATCTGCGTAATGATAGGAATTTTATGGTCAGTTAACCCATCAGGGAAACCTGAACCGTCAATAAACTCATGGTGGTGTAGCACAATGTGTAGTACTTCTTTAGGGAATAATCCGGAACGATTGAGCATGTCATAGGCGAAATTAGGGTGCATTTGCAGATAATTTGACTCATGAGGTGTTAAGGCTCCGCGCTTACGGCGAATAACATCAGGTACCTTAAGTTTTCCAATATCATGTAACAAACTACCAAGAGCAATATCACGCAGTTCCCTTGGGCTTAAATCCAGTGCATGGCCCATCATCATTGCTAATACTGCCACGGAGACGCCGTGCTGGGTCACACTGACATCGTTATCATCCATTCCAACCAAAGTGAGGAAAGGTTTTTCAACTTCCTGTAGATGGCTGAGCAAGTCTTCTACCAGTGCCGCCGATAATCGATAGGCACCTTCGGGATCACTGGCTATCTTGCCAAATACATTTCGGCAGTTATTTACATTCTCAAGGAAACGCTTTTGGCTTAAACGTATCGCCTTACGGGTATCGGCCTTAAGATCTCGCTCAGGTGGAACTTCAATTTCATCTTCAACATCCTCATCTTCCCTAACAGTCTCCGAGCCGGGATTCAATTCAGATAACAAAAAAACATAGGGAACGCCTAAGCCACGGATCATTTCGATTTGAGCGGCACTGCTAATATCAACACGGTTAAATAAAAAAGGGTGGTTCGTCCATGACAAAGGCAACTTGACTCTCATGCCAAGTTGAATTTCTGACAGTAACAACTTTTTTTGAGGTACTTTTGCCACGCAATATGACTCCTTTCAAATGTAATGTGGATATAAACAGATGGCCTCATCTGCGTATCCAACAGGGCACATTTAAGCTAAGTACATATAACTATAGATGATTCAAAGCATTCAATGGAGAAATAAGGTAAAAATCCTTATCAAACTGAGGGATAGAACACATCGTCATGTGCCCCACCGCTCAGATCTAAATAAAGTTATTATATAACAATACGATAAAAACTAAGGCTGAAGTTCTTTAGCTTCTTCTTTTGGCCAATCACGGAGGTAATAACTGAGTCGCTTCGATTTAATAAGATAAATACTCGACCAAAATAACATTAAAGCATCTAAAGCAAGACTCCAATGAAACAGAAATTGGCCATGGATCAATCGCTGACCCAACAAAACGCCATCAATAATCAACAGCAACCACAACCCCCATTTTAAATGCACAAAAATCGGTCTTAACCATTGGGGCGAACGTCGACGTTCAGCTATCACCACAAGATAAATCAAAACCGCGCCAAGTCCCGCCCCGAGTGCTAGCAAAAAATCTGACTTTTCAGGGTAAAAAATCCGCACTAACTCAGAACGGTCACCCATCTGAGTCAGCGAGGCGATAAAAATACACCAACCACGCGCGAGATAAGCCAAAAGCGCATATAAAAAGATGGGCGGTTTAATGTGGCCTTTATCATCGAGCCAAGTGATGTGACTAAAATTCAAATAGGTTTCCAATCAGCAAAATCTAAAACAGCATATCAAGGAGATGGTGCCAATCGCGGTTAATTCAATAGCCAAAGCAGATAATCTTTCCGCACCTTGATTATTTTCAGACAAAAATAGCGCCTTGGGCCAGGCGCTATTTAATATCTGCTATTCGGCGGTATTCACCCCTTGATACAAGGCTGCAGCCGTTACAGCCGGCATTGAATCAACATCAAGCCAACGCCCTCTCTGAAATGACGCCAATCAAGCGTTCGCGGCGAGAAGGGCTAACAACTCGTCTTCATCCATCACTTTAACACCAAGCTCCTGCGCTTTAGCCAGTTTTGAACCTGCCGCCTCACCTGCCACTAAACAATCGGTATTTTTGGAGACACTGCCTGCCACTTTCGCCCCCAGCGCCTGCAACTGCGCTTTAGCATCATTGCGATTGAGCTGATTTAAGGTGCCAGTCAATACCCAAGTTTGGCCTTTAAGCGGCTGAGCATCTGCACTAGGTGCTTGAATGGCGGGCCAATGCACACCAGCAGCAACTAAAGCATCAATAACTTCAAGGTTATGGGGCTGGGCAAAAAAGTGGGCCACATGCTGGGCAACGACAGCACCAACATCTTCCACTTCAGTTAACTGCTCCACAGTGGCCACCCGCAGCGCATCTAGACTGGCAAAGTGCGCCGCTAGGTTTGCTGCCGTCGCCTCGCCCACTTCGCGAATACCTAAGCCATATAAGAAACGCGCGAGAGTGGTGGTTTTGGCCGCTTCAATCGCGGCCGCTAAATTGGTTGCTGACTTCATCCCCATACGGTCAAGCATAGTCATCATAGAAGCGGTGAGCTTAAACAGATCCGCAGGACTTTGAACTAACTCTTTATCAATCAATTGCTCAACGACTTTGTCGCCCATACCATCGATATCTAAAGCCTTGCGGGAGGCAAAATGCTTAATCGCTTCTTTACGCTGCGCTTCGCAGAATAAACCTCCGCTACAGCGAGCCACAGCCTCACCTTCTAGGCGCTCGACTAAACTGCCACACACAGGGCAATTATGCGGAAATACAATGTCTGTCGCCGTTTCAGGGCGTCTTTCGGGCACTATGCCAACAATTTGTGGGATAACATCGCCAGCGCGGCGGATGATCACTGTGTCACCGACTTTAATGCCTAAGCGGGCAATTTCATCGGCATTGTGCAGCGTCGCATTCGATACCGTCACGCCACCAACAAACACTGGCTTTAAGCGTGCTACTGGCGTGACAGCACCTGTGCGGCCCACTTGAAAATCAACGCCTTCAAGTTGGGTCATTTCTTCCTGTGCGGGGAACTTATAAGCAATCGCCCAGCGGGGTGATTTAGCCACAAAGCCTAAACGTTGCTGCTGGGCAATGTCGTTAACTTTCATCACTACGCCATCGATTTCAAAGGCTAAATCACCGCGACGGCTGAGAATATCTTTGTAGTAGTCATAGACTTGGCTTAGTTCAGCGCAGACTTTAATTTCGCTACTTACGGGTAAACCCCACGATTTAAGTTGCTGTAACTGCTCGAAATGGGTTTTAGCTAACGGATGGGAATCCGGCTCCACCACACCGAGCGCATAGGCATAAAAAGCCAATGAACGGGCAGCAGTAATTTTACTGTCAAGTTGTCGCAAGCTACCTGCTGCTGCGTTACGCGGATTCACGAAGAGTTTTTCATCTTTGGCGCGCGCCCTGTCATTCAAAGCTTCAAAAGCGGCTTTTGGCATAAAAGCCTCGCCGCGTACTTCAACGAGTTCAGGGAAGTCATTACCACGTAATTTAAGCGGGATCGATTTAATGGTTTTAACATTTTCAGTGATGTCTTCACCCACTGAACCATCGCCGCGCGTCGCCGCACGCTCGAGCACACCATGGCGATACAAGATACTCACGGCAAGGCCATCAAGTTTAGGCTCACAACAAAAGCTCACCTCACCCACTTTATCGGTGACACGCTTATGGAAAGCACTGAAATCCGCCTCATCGAAGGCGTTATCTAGGCTTAACATAGGCTTAAGGTGCGTGATTTGATCAAATTTGGCGAGCGCTAATCCGCCCACCCTTTGAGTCGGTGAATCAGCGACAATCAAATGGGGATACAAGGCTTCTAACTTGAGTAAACGCTGCATCAACCTGTCGTACTCAGAATCGGTAATGCTCGGAGCATCGTCCACATAGTAACGAATGTTGTGCTCGTTCAGCGATTGGCTGAGCGCCTGCATCACCTGCGATGCGTTTTCTGGGGTGACGTCTTTAGACAGAAGTGTATCGATTTGAATGTCTTGCATATTCTTTATCCAGAATTCTTTAGATCACAAAAAGTAGATCACAAAAAATGAGGCCGCAATCGCGGCCTCATCAATGTATTAACCGCCAAGTTGCGGCGTCGGCTTAAGCGTTAGCGCGAATGCGGTGTAAATAATCTTGCTTAGTGAACTCACCCCAAGGTTGGCGTTGTCCGTCAAGCACGACCGCATCGATATCATCCGCGAGTTGACGCGCCGAGTTAAGCATAATCGAGAAATTCATTAGGGCGTCACCGTAGCAAGGCAAAGTCATGAAAAACACCACACCTTGGGTACTGAACTGCTCCATATTATCCGGATCAAACACGCCAGGCTTTAGCATATTCGCTATCGAGAACAATACTTTACCATTGCCAGCATTATCCACATGGCGATGGAAAATATTCATATCGCCATATTTAAAATTCAAGGTTAAGAAACAAGGTAGCAATTCGGCTCCGTTAAGCTGTAGACCCTCTTTAGCGACCACGTGTAATACCAGTACGTCGCGTGGTTCACCTAACTCATCTTCAGCGGCTTGTTCGACAACCTCTTCTTGATATCTATCTTCTTTATATTCATTTTCGTCAAACAAGGCCGTTTGCTGCGGAGCTGCACTACGTAACGCATGTTCCTGCTCAGCCGCTTTTTGCGCGACGATAGCCGCATGAGATTGACCCATTGGCGGAGTTTGCGTACTCACTTGAGTGTTCAAAACGGGCTCTTGACGCGAGACTTTCGGGCCACGGTGTTGCTCTTTTGCCACGGGTGGCTGCAAGCTAAAATCAGGCTGAGCTGTTACAGGCTCGTGTTTAGGGCCAACTTTCAACTCTGGTTTAAATTCTGCTGATTTAAACTCTTGTGGTTTAAATTCAGGCTTAGGTTCTAGCTTTACTTCCTGCTTCAAATAAGGATTGGTCGCAGGAGTTTCGTTGTTAGGTGCAAGTTCACCGGCTTTGCGCACGCGTACGGCGCCAATACCATCGGCATCAAACCCTTCTGAATCGATCCGCTTCGGACTCGGCTCACCTTTCTCAGCCTGTTTCTTATAAAAGTTGCTCATTGGGCTATCTTTCAATGATTTAGGCTGTTGTCTTCTGATAGACCAAAATCCATGCACCAGCACAGCAACTATGGCTATGGCGCCTAAAACGAACAATACTAGTTGCAAATCTTCCATTGGTTACCCTGTCTTTCTTCTAGTTATCCAGCGTCAGCCATCGCCACCGCTTGCTCTATGTCTACCGCAACTATACGAGACACACCGGGCTCGTGCATAGTCACGCCAATAAGTTGATCCGCCATTTCCATGGTTATTTTGTTATGGCTGATATAAATAAACTGTACGCTCTGTGACATTTCTTTTAGCAATCGACAGAAGCGTTCTACGTTGGCATCGTCTAATGGCGCATCCACTTCATCTAACATACAGAAGGGAGCAGGATTCAGCCTAAAAATGGCGAATACCAATGATAAAGCGGTTAATGCTTTTTCACCACCCGAAAGAAGATGGATTGTGCTGTTCTTCTTCCCCGGTGGTTGGGCCATGATAGTCACGCCCGTTTCTAGCAAATCGTCGTCAGTTAACGCTAAATAAGCTCGGCCGCCGCCAAACACTTTCGGAAATAAGCGTCCGAGATCTTCGTTGACTGAATCAAATGTCGTCTTAAAGCGGCTTCGGGTTTCCTTATCTATTTTACGGATCGCTTCCTCTAAGGTTGCAAGCCCTTTATTTAAATCGTCATCTTGATGATCAAGATAAGATTTTCGCTCACTTTGCTGTTCAAATTCTTCGATCGCCGCAAGGTTAATGGCACCTAAACGAACAATTTTCTGCCGTATTTGATCTAAATCACTCTGCCACTTGTCTGGCATCCCCTCTGCGGGCAAGTTTCCAAGGATTTCAGACAGAATGATTTGCTGTTCCTGTAAGGCTTCCAGCTGACTATTCGCTTGGCCTTTTATTCCTTCACGACGTAACTTTAACGTGCTCAGGCTTTGAGTCAAGTCCTCAAGCTTACCAAGCTCTTGTTTTTGCTTTATTCCTATACGGTTTAATGTGTCTGTGAGCACACTTTGCTGCTGACGAACCTCTTTTAAGCCCTGTTGTTGCTCATGTTGTTGCTTTAGTAACTGCGTTAACTGTTCAGTCAGCTGCCCACTATTTTGCACCCCACTCAATTGGGCAACTTTGGCAAGTTCTGTTAACACAGACTCGCGGGAGTGGATGAGTTCATTGACACGCACTTGCTGTAATTCAATTTGCTCCGTGCTCACGGCCATGCGCATCGTCACGGCTTGCAAACCCGTCGCAGTGGCTGATAATTGACGTTCTACCTCAGTAATACGCCCTTTTAATGCTTGATGGCGCACACTATCGGCCTGCGTGTCTTGGATGAGTTGCCGTTGAATATCTTCACTTGCCTGCAGCGTCTCATCGAGCTCCATTTCTTGTTCTGCTAATAATTCGCATTGCTCGCTTAAGCGTTCAATATCAATCAAACTCGTACTTAAAGCCGCGTCGAGTTTACTTTGCTGTTCGACGCGCGCCTTCACTTGCTCGATTAAACCACTAAGCTGCATCGACTTAGTCGCTTTGTCTAACTGCAATTGATGTAATTTTTGCGCGCCATAGGTCAGTTGCAGTCTTTGTTGCTGCAAAATAGCCGCAAGATCTGTCATCTTGTCTTGCCGAATCTGCAGGGATTGTTGCAAATCGAGGATATTTTGCGCTAACTGAGCTTGCTCTTTACTGAGTTGCACCAGTGACTGGGCGCCCTCTGTTTTCGTGATTAAAAAACCTTGTCCCAGTAGATAACCGTCGGCAGTGACAATCCGTTGATCGGATGTTAGTTGTGGCAGCAGTTCTTTAGCTGCATGGATATCCTTTGCCCACTTAAGCCCCGCTAACCAAGGGGCGAGATTCACCTTAGCCTGTAAAAATTCACTTTGGTTTGATTGTGACGCTAATGCTTGAAACCCCATTTCAGTTTCAGTGACGCCAACGGGCAAGGTCAACAAGCCATTTAGGGCGAGTTCGGCCGCGGTTTCCCAACCATTTTCAACGGTTAAACTCTGCCATAACTGCGGTTTATCACTCTGCTGTTCTTGCTTAGTCAACCACTGTTCAACCAGCTCATGGCGCGCTTTAGTCGCAGTTAATTGCTGCTGAATTTGCTCAGCGCTATGGCGGGCTTCATCTAAGGCTTGCGTACTTGCACTTACACTTTGTTCTTGCTGATGATTAATTTCATTTTGCAGTGTGAGCGCATCATCCAAAGACTCAATATCTTGCTGCAATGGTGTAATACTCGATGCGAGATCACCATCCATTAACGCCGAAAGTTGCGCCTGCTGCTCACGACTTTGCTGCTGTTTGTGTTGCTGTAATTGCTGCTGATGCGCTAACTGGCTGCGACGCAGTTCAAGCTGCAACTTATGCTGAGAAACATCCGCGGCCTGTTGGCGCGCCACTTCGGCCTGCTGCTGACTGCGTTCTATGCTCATTTCCCATTGGGATTGCAGCTCATCCATGAGCTCTTGTTGCTCATCATGCTGTGGCCCAAGCTTGGCAAGCTCAAGCTCTAACGCACTAAGACTCGCTTTATAGCCGTTAAGCTTATCGGTGTTTTGTTGGATCTGCTCTTTGACTTGCGCCAACTGGGTTTCGAGCTGGGCGTCGCGCTGCTTTTGATTCTGTAGCTGTTGCTCTAACTTAGCGATTTCAGTACCGGTCAGATAATAGGCCTCAACCGCTCGCTGCTCTTGCTCCGCCAGTTGCGCGAGTTGCACTTGCAGTTCAGTGGTTTGTAATTCATCGGTTTGCGCGAGTGACTGCGCCGCCGCTTGCTGTACTTCAATAGCACTTATCTGCTCAGATAGGCTCGCCATCTGATCTTGCAACTCTTGATAGCGCATCACAAGGAGTTCAGCATGGGTCTTACGCTCGGCCTGCTTAAGCTCACGATATTGCTTAGCGGCTTTAGCCTGCTGCGCGAGTTTATCTAACTGCTTACCGAGTTCACTGCGAATATCGCCCAAACGCTCGAGGTTTTCGCGGGTATGGCGAATACGGTTTTCAGTTTCGCGCCGACGCTCTTTATAGCGGGAAATCCCAGCGGCTTCCTCAATAAAGGTACGCAAGTCTTGGGGTTTAGATTCAATCAGGCGGGAAATAGTGCCTTGCTCGATAATGGCATAACTTCGCGGGCCAAGACCTGTGCCCATAAACAAGTCGGTAATGTCTTTACGACGACACTTTTGACCATTGAGAAAATACCAAGACTCACCGTCGCGGCTCACTTGACGCTTAACGGCGATTTCTTCATAACTGGCATACTGACCAGCGAGGCGACCTTCTTTGTTTTCAAAAATAAGTTCAACACCCGCCACAGACACAGGTTTTCGCGCGCTTGAACCGTTAAATATCACATCAGCCATAGAATCACCGCGTAGGTGCTTCGCCGAGCTTTCACCGAGCACCCAACGCACTGCATCGATCACGTTCGATTTACCGCAGCCATTTGGGCCAATAATGGCGGTTAATGCCTGTAAAAAAGGAATTTTCGTGGGATCGACAAACGACTTAAAGCCGGCAAGTTTTATCTGTTTTAATCTCATGGTGCCAGTTAGCGCGTCTCTGAAGTCTGGCCCGAAAATGAGCCGAGCGGTGTAAATGCATTTATCGGCCAACTTTAACAAAGCAGGCAGCATTTTGTAACGCTTTTTATTGAATTCATGCGGCTTTTAGCTTGTCATCTGTCCATGAGTTGATCACAATCGCATATAGCTGTCGCTTAACTTTTTTGGAAAAACGATATGACACAGAAAAAAACCTTGCCCTTCCCAGCCAAAAGTGGCGTTAATTATTTTCTCGATGGCTTTGGTTTAATCACACGTAAAGGCCTGCGCACTTTCGTATTTATTCCGCTAATGATTAACCTTCTGCTGTTTGCTGGCGTCATTTATGTAGCCATAGGCCAGTTAGATACGCTATTCACTTGGATGAATGCGCAGCTCCCTGAGTACTTAAGCTGGTTAAACTTTTTACTTTGGCCACTCGCCGTCACCACTATGCTGGTGATGCTTGCTTTTGTATTTAGCTCCGTCATGAACTGGCTCGCCGCCCCCTTTAATGGTCTGTTGGCTGAAAAAGTCGAGCAGTTGTTAACTGGTAAGCAGCTGAATACCGGTTCTGGTATTGATTTAATCAAAGACTTACCTCGTATCCTTGGGCGTGAGTGGATCAAACTCAAATACTATCTGCCCCGCGCACTGGTATTTTTGTTATTGTTTTTAGTGCCTATGGTAGGCCAGACGCTGGCGCCGATTTTATGGTTTCTGTTCAGCGCTTGGATGATGGCGATTCAGTACTGCGATTATCCCTTCGATAACCACAAGGTCAGTTTTAAAGATATGCGCTTTGCCTTGAATCAAACCCGTGGCACCAGTTTTAGCTTTGGCGCCACTGTGACGCTATTTTCGATGATCCCCATAGTCAACTTTATCGTCATGCCAGTGGCGATTTGTGGCGCGACGGCCATGTGGGTCGATAAGTATCGTGAAGCGTATCGCAACCATGCAATCGCACCCGAGTAGTAACACCAGCAGTGCTGAGTCATGGCTCAGCACTGCTCCCCAATTTTTTTAGACCCAATAATCCAATCATGTTTCGCCTCGTTAAAATCAACGCAAACCTTGTAACAATTACTCGCTATTGTTAACTTCACGTTTTCTGGCAAAATGCGCGCCACGAATGTGTTATTTGAGTCTTTTTTGTTGAAATCAATCTTAGCCATAATCTTATCTAGTCTTACTTTTCTACCTGTAACTTGTCTTGCTGGCTATGCCAGCCAATTTCAGTTAGCCATTCCAACACTTAACAGTGCTGCCAATATCGACGGTGAGTTGGACGATGCCATTTGGCAACAAGCCGCAGTCACAGAGCTCAAATACGAAACCCAACCAGGGGAAAACATTGCCGCATTAGTGAAAACCGAGGCGCGAGTCTATGCGACTAAAACCAGTCTTTTTGTGGCATTTACTGCCAAAGACATTAATCCCAAACTCATTCGGGCAACCCTCAAGGACAGAGACAAGCTGTGGAGTGATGATTTAGTCGGAATTAAACTCGATACTTTTAATAATGCCCGTTTAGCATACCAATTTTTTATTAATCCCCTTGGCGTGCAATTAGACTCAATTGAAAACGAATTAACGGGTGAAGAAAGCGAAGCATGGGATGGGATTTGGAAATCCGCAGGCAAGATCACCGCCGATGGCTATCAGGTCGAAGTCGAATTACCACTGAGACTGTTCAACTTTGACGACAAGAAAAGCCTACAAGAATGGGGCTTTGAGTTAATTCGTTATTATCCACGCAATGAAAAACATCGCCTATCGACCCATAAGATTGACCGAAATACGAGTTGTCAACTTTGTCAGTTAGGTGTGGCTTCTGGCTTAGCGGGGGCAGAACAAGGACAGGATGTACAAATCACCCCGACTTTTATCGCCAACCGTAACGAACATAAACAGGCGGATGGCTGGGAAGCAGATAACAATCTCGAGCCAGGTGTAGACTTACGCTGGGGCATTAATTCCAGCACCTTACTCAATGCCACCATTAATCCCGATTTTTCCCAAGTCGAATCTGATGCTGGCCAGCTCGATGTGAACAGCACTTTCTCCTTGTTCTATGATGAGAAACGGCCGTTCTTTTTGGATAATAAAGACTATTTCGACACACAGGTGAATCTGCTGCACACCCGCAATATTGTTGCACCAGACTATGGTATAAAACTGACAAGTAAGAGCGATGATCATACTTTAGCTCTGCTAGCGAGTAACGATAGCCAAACCACGTTTTTGGTACCGGGAAATTTAAGCTCAGAAGTTGCCTCGCTTGATCAAGAAAGTTTGAACCTTGCGGGACGTTATCGTTTCGACATGAGCAAAACCTTCTCCATCGGTGGATTACTTACCGCGAAAACGAGCAGTGACAACACTCACAATGGTACAGCAAATAACCCACACTATGGGATTAACAGCCAACCCGATTACCACAACTATGTCATTAGTCTGGATGCGAAATATCAACCAACACCACAGGACAGTTTCACTGCGCAAGTGGCCCAATCAGATACTCAGTACCCCACGGGAGTTTATCGTCAATTTTGTACTGATACTGAAAATGACCCTAGTAATGGTTTGCCCTGTGGCCAATCTCAGCTTGATTGCGAACTCGGTCACTGCCAACTCAACGAACAAGTATTACGTAGCCAATCTGATAGCCGCTTTGGCGGCAATTTATATCAGTTAACCTTTAAACACGAAGAGCGAAATTGGTTTGCTTACAGTGAATACAACGCAGTTGATCCCGATTTTCGTGCCGATTTAGGCTTTGTCGAAAAAATCGATTACCGCACCTTTGAGGCTGGTGCGGGTTTGATTTGGTATCCTACGGGCACCTTTAACAAGGTGGAATTAGCGGGAGATTGGGATATCACTCATAACCAAGCAGGCGAACGACTTGAAGAAGAGTATGAAGCCTACATCGAAATCCTCGGCGCATTACAAAGCGAAATCACCTTTGGTGTAGAAACCCGTGAACGTGTGGGCCCTCGCCGCAATGCTTCACAGCTCACTATCGCCGGAAATAGTCAACTATATGATGAAACCCAAGTGTGGTTTTATGGCGCAGTAACCCCGTTATCGCCCCTGAGTATGGAGCTTGAAATGTACTACGGCGATGAAATTGATTTTATCAATGATAGGCTGGGCACTCAAACGCAAATGAACCCGAGTATCAATTGGAAAATTGCTAATGGACTTTCTATCGATATCTCCCATCTTTATCAGCAAATGGATCTGGAACAAGGTGCGCTTTTTACCGCGAATCTGAGCGATGTACGCCTCAACTGGCAATTCAGTCTACACAGTTTTATTCGCCTTTCTAGCATTTACACCCGGATAAATCGCAATGTGGCGCAGTATTTATATTCGGCGCCGCAGAGTGAGGAAGCGCATTTAGGCAATGAGCTCCTCTACGGTTATAAACTCAATCCGCAGAGTGTATTCTACCTCGGATACTCTGATAGTTTGCAGGCTAATGATGAGTTAAGCCGCCTGACGCGGGACGAGAAAACCTACTTTATGAAGTTAAGTTACGCATGGCTGCTATAAACAATCATTACATTAAACAAAAAGCAACTTAGGCAAACAACTGACATAAAAAAGCCCACATCTTCCTCGATGTGGGCTTTTTATTATGACGGTGAGAATCTTAGACCTTCTGCAGAATAACACTACCAATAGAATATCCTGCGCCAAACGAACTCAATAAACCTAAATCGCCAGTCTTAAAGTCACCGGAAAACTTATGAAATGCAATCACAGAACCCGCGGAAGCCGTATTGGCGTATTCATCTAGTACCACGGGCGCTTGTTCCGCTGACACATCATCCCCAAGCAACTTTCTCACCACAAACTGATTCATGTTGATGTTCGCTTGATGTAACCACAAACGTTTGAAGGACTGTGGCGTTAACGCTTGTTCGGCCAGATGTTCATCCAAATGTTGGTAAATCATCGGCAACAGCTCTTTAAATACCTTGCGCCCTTGTTGGTGGAATAACTTATCGGCTTGATGGGCCGCACTCGGATCGCAGCGGTTCAAGAAACCGAAATTACTGCGAATATTGTTCGAGTAATCAGTAAAACAGCGGCTCGAGAGGATCTTAAACACATGGTCAGACGGGGCTAAGCTTTGTTCTTCCAGTACCAGAGCCGTCGCCACATCACCGAAGATAAAATGGCTGTCACGGTCGCGATAATTCACCTGTGCCGAGCAAATCTCAGGGTTGATCACTAACACTCTTGAGGCAGAACCCGTAGCAATGGCATTAGCCGCGGCGACAATTGCAAACGTCGCCGATGAACACGCTACCTGCATGTCGTAACCATAACCCCGCGTACCCAGTGCACGTTGAATTTCAATCGCCATAGCAGGATACGCACGCTGAGTATAAGCGCAGGCAACAATCACTAAGTCAATTTGTTCAGCCTTGAGATTGGCATTTTTAAGCGCCATCAATGCGGCTTCAAGGCCAATCTCGGCCTGCATCGATAATTCGTCACTACTGCGCTCAGGAATCAACGGCATCATGACTTCGGGATCCAGAATGCCCTCTTTCACCATCACATATCTGTGCTTGATGCCAGAGGCTTTTTCAATAAACTCGCTCGATGAATAGGACAAAGCCGCAACATGGCCTTGCTCAATTAAGCCTGCATTTTCAAGATTAAAAATATCCACATAAGCATTGAAGCTCTCAACTAAGGCTTCATTGGAAATACTGTGGGGCGGCGTAAATAGGCCACTCCCCGAAATGACGACCTGTTTCATAAATGCTCCAAACGGGTACTGGTTGTAAGGTGAGCAGAGGATGCATCATCACTCGTAAGCACAGGTGCTAACTCATTTTGCCCCTGCGCTTGTTGCTCTAATCGTTGCTTTTTATGCATTTGCACTAAGTCTATCACGACTGTTGAAGATATTTTATCTTGGATCCCCTGCCGATTGGCATCCCAAAATATTTGCATAAAGCCAAGTAAGCCTGTGGTAAAGCCTGCGGCATAGCCACCATAACGGCCAAACGCGGCCCATAAACTGATGTTGGCACCATCGAGCTGGATCACCCGAATGCCCAGCATCTTCTTACCTAAGGTTTGACCATCAAATCGTGCAGTAAAGACGGTAAAGTAAAACGCTGCCCAACCAAAACCCAGCCCCATATCACTCAGAAAGCCTTTAACCCAAGCGACAACTCTATGGCTTGTAGCTTCATCAACGGTTCTGAGGCGAGAATATTGCGAAGAGCTCACATTCACTGCATCAGCCACCGCGCTTTGCGGCTGTACATCCGGCGAAATAGCTTGAATAGGCTGAAGTGGCTCAGGCGGAGAATCTGTTGTCGCCAACTCAACAGGAAGCGTAATAACAGGCCATAGGCTGCCATTAAGCACTTCCGCCTGTAACTTTTCACTGTCTATGGCAGGCAAACTACTGTTGGCTATGGTTGCTAGCACTATTTCACGTTGATCATTTTCTGTCATGCCCTTTGATCCTGAAGCGCTTTTTATCGCTTCATGTAGGGATTGAACTTGAGTTTTACCACAAGCATAATTATTGCACTGGCTCAACGACATCAATGCTGGTAGTGACGTAATGATTTGTTCACCTAATGCCAATTGTTGCTCTACTCCCTCACTGCTTTTAACGTCTGTTCCATTAAAATCAAACAGATTATTAGCGGTTGTCAGCAACATAAAAACCAACATCAAGGCATAAAGTCCCCACTTTAATAAACGACCAAACTTACGACTGCGCTTTTCAATCCAGATAATACTGACCACCAGCAAGACAAACATCCAATCCATCTGCTCAGCTAACACAGTGATCAGCAAACCATCAATCAGTATGGCTAACATCCGCTTCAACGGTGTCGCCAATGGGGTATATAACACGGCTGCTGCAATGGTAAATGCCTTTGGTGTTACCATCGTTTTTGGATCTTTACCCAGATCCATTTGTTGCTGCTTCATCTTTGCGCTTGTCCGATACGAGTGATAGGCTAGTTTTACGATTGAGACATCAAGAAGTTATCCCTGTTAATGCCACAATCTTTTTTATGTTAGCAAGAGGTTAACACAGTTAAACTGGCTGCCAATCAGGGTTTGCGAATAACAGCACACCCTTTAATAACCAAATCGAATAAAGAAGAACAAACAATCACTTCTAAAAGCGCCACAGCAGATTATGATTCAGTAGTGCCAACATAGGAGCAAGCAATCCATGAGCAAAATTTTCGAAGATAATTCATATACTATTGGTAATACACCACTAGTACGTTTAAACCGTGTTAGCCAAGGTAAAGTGCTGGCCAAAGTCGAAGCCCGTAACCCAAGTTTCAGTGTTAAATGCCGTATCGGTGCCAATATGATTTGGGATGCCGAGAAGAAAGGTCTATTAACAAAAAATCACGAGCTGATTGAGCCGACATCAGGCAACACAGGTATTGCATTAGCGTATGTTGCCGCGGCCCGTGGCTATAAACTGACCCTGACCATGCCAAATACCATGAGTTTAGAGCGTCGTAAGCTACTCAAAGCCCTAGGCGCAACTCTCGTGCTGACTGAAGGCGCGAAAGGCATGAAAGGTGCGATTGATAAAGCGGAAGAAATTCGCCAATCGGCTCCTGAAAAATACATTTTATTGCAGCAGTTTAATAACCCTGCTAACCCAGAAATCCATGAAAAAACCACAGGTCCAGAAATATGGAATGATACCGATGGTGAAGTGGATGTGTTTGTTGCCGGTGTAGGTACTGGCGGTACAATTACTGGCGTAAGCCGTTACTTGAAAAAAGTGGCAGGTAAAACCATCACCTCAGTGGCGGTTGAGCCAGCAGATTCTCCTGTTATAGCTCAAACCTTAGCGGGTTTACCTGTGCAACCAGGGCCGCATAAAATCCAAGGTATTGGTGCTGGCTTTATCCCAGGTAACTTAGATTTAGAATTGATTGACCGTGTTGAAGCTGTAACTAACGATGAAGCCATCGACATGGCCCGCCGCTTAATGCAAGAAGAAGGCATTTTAGTGGGTATTTCATCGGGTGCCGCCGTTGTCGCCGCAAACCGCATCGCTGAGTTGCCAGAGTTTGCAGGCAAAACCATTGTGGTGATTTTACCATCGGCTGCCGAGCGTTACCTATCTTCAGTCTTGTTCCAAGGCCAATTCGGCGACGAAGAAAACGTTCAATAAACGACGTTTTCTCGTCCTTAAAATACCCAGCTTTGGCTGGGTATTTTTATTTATGGCATTCCATTATTTAGATCTCGATTACAGAGCATAAATAAGTTACTGCTCAAGTTTGGATACAGCTCATAGTTCTTCGTATCTCAACTGGCTTTCACGGCTAACTTGGTTATAAAGAACGGACCCGCTCGCCAATTCATTCCTTTTTATGTCTTTTTACCGAACACCAAGTAACATCAGCGCCTTCAATGCGAAGTTTGAAGCTCAAAAAATTGCCTTTGGCCCCATCAGCTTTCAAGTCGCCCACTGCCTACTCAAATTCGATGTGCTAGCGCAAATAGATAACGCGGCTGAACGTGGGATCACTGCGGCCGAGCTAAGCCAATCGACACCACTGAGCGAGTACGCCCTTGGAGTCTTGCTGGATATGGGGCTCAGCATGGGGCTCGTTTGGCAGCATGAGTCTGGCTATGTCCTCGACAAAACGGGGCACTTTTTACTCCATGACGACATGGCCGCCATCAACCTTAACTTTGTGCAGGACGTTTGTTATCAAGGCCTTTTTAGCCTTGATACCGCACTACTCGAAGGCAAGGCCGCAGGACTCAAGGTTTTCGGTGACTGGGATACTATCTACCCTGCCTTGAAGGATTTACCACCCAAAGCGAAACAGAGCTGGTTTGCCTTCGATCATTACTATTCGGATCATGCCTTTCCACAGCTTCTGCCGTTAGTGTTCGCCCATAAGCCAATCCATTTAGTGGATATAGGCGGCAATACGGGAAAATGGGCACTGAGCTGCTGTGATTATGACGCAAGCGTTGAAGTCACGATTATGGATTTTCCGGGGCAACTAGAGGTAGCCACACAAAATGCACTCGCACGAGGTTTTGCAGCACGCGTGCATACCTTTGCCACCGATCTGCTGGACGACTCACTCCCCTTTGTCGAAGGCGCCGATACTTACTGGATGAGTCAATTTCTGGATTGCTTCTCAAAAAGCCAAATCCTGAGCATTTTACAACGCACGGCAAAGGCAATGACATCAAGCAGCCAACTCTTTATCGTCGAAACCTTTTGGGATAGACAGCCATCGGCCGCCTCCGCCTATTGCGTAAATGCCACTAGCCTCTATTTCAGCGCCATGGCCAATGGCAACAGCCGCATGTATCACTCTAAGGATTTATTGGCCCTGCTTCACCAAGCGGGACTGTATGTGGATGAAGATACAGACAATCTTGGCCTAGGGCACACGCTACTGCGTTGTAAACTCAAACCTTAAGTTTAATAGCAACATCAAAGTAAAAAAAACTTATGCAATGAATAAAATTAATCAAATTTATTTATCATTGATACCCGCAGTACACTAAATACATCAAAACAGCGCCCTAAAAAAGCGATGTTAAGCATTGTCAGTATTGAGAGGTATTCAAAATGACTTCAAAACGCAAACGCTGGACATCCCACGCAGCTAAACTTCCCAGCCCTATGGCTGGGTTGGCACTGGCAATTGCCAGCTTAGGTTGGACATGGGAGAACATGACACCTTCACTTAATGGCGCAGGACAACTCACAGGTGCCATCATAGCCTCTGTGTTGCTGCTACTGCTCATGGGTAAATTCATGCTTCATCCTAATATTTTAAAGGACGAGCTAAGCCACCCTGTGATTGGTAGTGTGATCCCCACCTTCGCCATGGGCTTGATGGTGGTGTCTAAATCACTCGGCGATTATTTCCCCCATGCAGGCTTAACTCTGTGGCTAGTCGCCATTGGTATCCATGTGATCTTCCTAAGCGCGTTTATCTACTTTCGCGCCATCGATTTTAAACTCGAGCACATGGTTCCAAGCTGGTTTGTACCACCGATTGGCATTATCGTCGCGGCGGTGTCTTTCCCTGTGTCTGATTACCAATGGTTAGCAAACGCCATTTTGGTTTTTGGAATGTTAGCCTACTTAATCATGCTACCTTTGATGCTCTATCGCCTCATTTTCTGTCAGACGATACCTGATGCCGCTAAACCAACCATTGCCATTCTTGCAGCTCCCGCCAGTTTATCACTCGCGGGCTATCTGACTGTTTGTGAGCAGGCATCAATTCCCTTAGTCGCCTTACTACTGAGCATCGCCATTCTGATGACCAGCATCATCTACTTGGCCTTCTTTCACCTACTAAAACTGCCCTTTAGCCCAGGCTATGCCGCCTTTACCTTCCCTATGGTGATCGGTGCAACCGCCCTCTTTAAAACCGCAGCTTGGTTAACGCAGTTCAATAACATGGGTGAGTTAGCGATATGGATAAAATACTTAGCAGAATTCGAACTGGTAATCGCCACCTTAGTGGTTGCCTATGTCGCCCTACGTTATTTAGGACACTACTTTCCACTGCAATTTAAAGTGGCAGAGCTAATAAACAGAATAGAACCAAGTAAAAATTAATTCTCTATTATATGCACTCTGCACACATTAATTAGAAAAACCTACTGAAACTCAAAAGAATATTAAAACACCCCCCTAAAAAAACTGTTCAATTTCAAACCAAACCTATCCTAGGCCTTCTAAAAAAGTGCACATTTAAAAGAATAAACTATCTAACTTAAACAGCATGGAACCCTTTATATCAAGCTCAGCTTCACGAGCAAACCTGAAGATATACGGAATGACAAACTAAATAAGCAACATTTCCTATTTTCTCTATAAAAATAATAAAAAAGTATGATTTAACCAAAAACAAATTAAAACAAAATTAAAACAAAAATAAAACAATATAACAATAACACACTCAATACCCAAACAAAATTTAAACAAAATTTACAAAAAAAAGATACGTGAAATACCAAATAACCATCACTAACGGCATTAATGATGCGCAAACCCTTTTTAAAAAAACATTTAGTATCAACTTTTACAAATCAGAAACAATTTAAGAAACATTTAGAATGTTGCACTTGTTATTTTCTTGTGGTTATATCTTGAACCTAATTAAAGGTGACACTTATTGGTTACAAAAGTGACTTTTAATAAAATAAGAATTAAACAAAAAAACAAATGTTAAGGGAGAATAGAATGCGCGCAAAATCTACATTAGCCAAAGCAGTTCGCTTTGCGTTAATCAGCGGAGTTGCTACAGCAGCATTATCAACTTCAGCAGTATTTGCTGCTGAAGACGGTGCAAAAGTTGAACGTATTGAAGTAACAGGTTCTCGTATTCAAAGAACTGATATGGAATCAGCATTGCCTGTTACGGTTTTATCGGCTGAAGATATAGCTAAAACAGGCTTAAGCGACGTTTCTGCAGTATTAGCTCAAATGCCATTTAATACTGCGGGAAGTTTTATTAGTGACGCTGGAAGTTCAGCAAGTAACCATGCAAGTTCAGGCATGCGCGGATTAGGCTCTAACCGTACGCTAACATTAATTAACGGACGTCGGATCGCTCCTTCCGCAACATTTGGTGGTGATTCAACCAACCTCAACTTAATCCCTATGGATGCAATTGAGCGTATCGAAATTTTACGTGATGGTGCATCAGCTATTTATGGTTCTGACGCTATCGGTGGTGTAATTAACATAATTCTTAAAAAGACATTCGATGGCTTAGCATTCGATGCAAAATTCGGTAGCCCAACACAAGGTGGCCGTGATGAAAAATCTGCTTCTATTACATTTGGTAAAACTGATGATAAAGGTAGTAGTTTAGTTGTTATCGAACATAAAGCATTTGACCCTCTGCAAGGTGGACAACGCCCTCACATAACAGCTAACTGGGACCAAAAATATGGTCGAAGTGGTTTGTATGCTCCAGAAGGAACATATCGTCCTGTAGCATCTCGCCCAGGAAAAGGCGCTGATGGAACATTTGATGACCCTGTTTACACAGGATTACAAGTTCCAGGTAAAGACTGTCCTGCTGATAGAGTTATTACCACTAAAGATGGCTCGGCCTGTGGATTCAGTCATTTTGATGGCACAGATTACTTACCTGAACAAACTAAAGACTCTATTTTTTCAAATATGACTCATCGCATTTCTGATGAACTAGAGTGGTTTGGTCAAGCAATTGTAATGCGTGATAAATCAACCACATCTTCAACAGCATTATGGACTCCTAATCTATATATGGCTGCTGATAACAAGTTAAATCCAACATATGGCACAGCTCAAGCGTCAGAGGTTCAAGCCTATCACCGCTTAAAAGGTGTAGCTGATCGCAAAACAGAATTCGACTCAAATGTAGTCGATATCGTTACTGGCTTGAATCTTGAATTAGATGCTGGTTCATTAAGCTGGTATGTTCAATATTCTGATCAAGTCGTTAATATCGAAACGGACTCTTATGTCTTTGAAGATAAGTTACAAGAAGCTGTAGATAAAGAACTGTATAACCCTTTTGTGGAAGGTGGCAATGCAACACAGGCAACCTTAGATACATTTTTGCATACAGCAACACGTAAAGCGACATCGAACACAACTGGTACAGGTTTATCTTGGGCAGCTTTAGCACCAATAGCATTACCTGGTGGCGATTTAGGCTATGCCGTCGGTGTTGAATATCAAAAAATGGAGTACAAAGATACTCGTGATGCGCAACAAGCGGCAGGCAATGTACTAGGTACTTATGGTGGTGATTCAGCTGGTGACCGAAGCTATAAAGCTGCATTTGTTGAATTAGAGCTTCCAGTTCTAGAAAATTTAAACGTTAAACTTGCTAGTCGTTATGACCAATACAGTCTTCCTGATGTTGGCCAATTATCAAGTTCAATTAACGTGCGTTATGAAGTGCTTGATAACTTAGTATTAAGAGCATCTTATGGACAAGGCTTTAGAGCACCGTCTTTAGACGACTTACTAGGCGAGCCAGCAACAAGTTATGATTCAATAACTGATACAACTCTGTGCCAAAGCTTACCTGATGATCAACAAGCAGGTAACAAAGCATGTGAAGATAACCAGTATTTACGTAAAAGTTCAGGTAATAAAGATTTAGAACCAGAAAAATCAGCTCAATACTCATTTGGTGCAGTGTGGAACATCACCGAAAATATTGATTTTGTCGTTGATTACTACAATATTGAAATCACTGACCAAGTAAGTTATATCGATGCTCAGACTATTGTCGACTTAGAAGCGACAGCTGGTTTAGGCGCCTACGATCCAAACTACATTTATGTAAAACGTAAAGCTGATGGCACAATCGATGAAATTGGTGCTGGCAACATCAACATGGATGGCGTACAAACCTCAGGTCTTGATGTCTCTTTTACGTCTAAATACGATCTAGGCGCTATGGGTGAGCTGAAGTTCGCAGTTGAGGGTACATATGCACTTGAATATTCAGAGCAAGCAAGTCCAATTGCTCAACGCTATGATGTTTTAGGAACTAAAGGTTATCCACCACTGCGTTTCAATACTACATTTAGCTACGCTATTGACGATTTTTCCGCGTCTTTAATCGCTAAATATATTGATTCTTATGATGGTGAAACACCACAACAGCAGGAAGCCGGCACTAATAAGCAAGACTTCTCTTCGTTTACAACTTGGGATATGACACTTAACTATGACTTCAACAATTATGGGAAAGTCACTGTAGGTGCACGTAACTTATTTGATGCCATGCCAACAGTTAACTATAGCTTAGGTTACCCTGGATACGACACTGATACGCACAACATCTTAGGTCGTGTAGTATTTGCAGGATACAAAGTTAAGTTCTAATATCGCATTTCTCAATTAGAACTAGAACCTAATCAAAAAACGGCATCTTCGGATGCCGTTTTTATTTACTTCATTACTTTCACTTCAGACTGATAATTAAAGACGTTTTAGGAATGTTTAGTCAGCTTAATTTCACTCTGATGCTGAGGTTTTTCAGTATGTGAATGTGGTGCAGAAAAGTGCTCATGATGAGCTTTGTGTGGTTCAGCCAAGGTTACTTTACCCTGCTCTATCCACCAATAACCTAAACCAACAATCACACCGCCACCGACAATATTGCCTAAGGTTACAGGTATTAAATTATTGAATATAAAGTTTGCCACGGTTAAATCGGCAAATTGTGCTTGAGTAACCCCTAAAGACACGAAGAACTCTGGGCTGGCGATTGATTGGATCATCATGCCCATAGGCACCATAAATAAGTTAGCGATACTGTGTTCAAAGCCACTACTAACGAACATAGCCACAGGTAAAATTAACAGTAACGATTTCGTCAGTACATCACGACTAGCAAAGGTCATCCACACACCTAAACACACCAACATGTTACATAAAATGCCTAAACTAAAGGCTTGAATCCAAGTATGGTGCAGTTTGTGCTGTGCCACTTTAAGGGCATTTAATCCCCAATTACCACCATCTAGCTCATACATACCTGCGGCAGTGATCAAGCAAACCATCAACATGGCGCCGACAAAATTGCCGGCATACACGCGGCACCAACATTTGAGTAATTCAGCGCCAGTGACCTGTTTTTGTGCCCAGGCGACGGTACTGAGCACAGAACTGGTGAACAGTTCTCCACCGCAAACAACCACTAAAATTAAACCTAAACTAAAGGCTATTCCGCCAACGAAACGAACTAAACCCCAAGACGCATCGCCTGCGCCAGTGGTTACGGTTAAATAAAAAACAAAGGCTAAAGCGATAAATGCGCCAGCAAACACGGCTAAGCCAAAGGACTGCCAAGGTGCTTTAACCACTTTGCTTGTCCCGTAAATTTCAGCCTGATTGTAACAACTAAAATGAGCTGAAACCTGTGGCGCTTCATGTGCGCTGTTTGTCACAGTTGGAACTGATGACGATGGATTTGGGCTTTTCATTGCATAACTCCAACTTCAGATAAACAAACTTGAACGCGTAGCATAGGTATCTCCAGCAGCGCCATTGCGCAGATAACACGAATCAAAACCGAGATAATGATTTGCTTAAATGATGATTCACTAAAGTCTCGCTTTGTATCATACAACGCGCTTATGCTGTGAAGCAGATATTGCTAAAGCGTGATGCTATTCACACCCAAAATGTGAAAACTTTGAAGCCAAAAACACAAAAGGTTAATTGGTCTTACCATGGTGACACGATTTTCATCGCGAGAATGTGGCTTAATTAAGATGGTATACAATGCATATTCTGCACGTTTCCATCTCATATTTAGCGAACTAACGTTTAAATTAATGCGCTATAGATTCAAGCAAACCTCAGCAATGACACATTAAATGACCAATAGCTTGACGCGTGTCTCTCGGTATTTATTAAATTGAACCGATACTTTAGCATTTACAGTTTAGTCCAACAGCAAGTAATAAGTTGCCTGCATCATAGCCAACTACTGTATTTAGCCACTCTTTAACCCTTCCTGAATGATTTAAGCATTGCATGCTTTATTTGATGGCGTTATGACATGCCGTCTCCTAAATCGACACTAAGTTAGCAAATAAAAATAAATTAATACAAATAGCTAACATCAAACTTATTTTTAATATCATAACCACTGCGCCTACTGTGACAGCTCCCATTATCGAGCCGTGACTTCCACCAATCAAAATCAGCCTATACGAGGATAGATTTATCCTCGCTAAAGGTGGACAGTAAATGGGAACAATATAGGCAGGCTGATTTAAGAGATAATGGGGTTCAGATGTCACACCAACTTAAAAAGCGTGCCGTATTCCCTATTGTGGTAAAAAAATGCTACCTAGCTAGCAAATTTGGGATTAACAGAGCATAAACCAAGCCGTTTAAGATGCGATAGCGACAGACCTATGTTAATATGCTTATGGACAATTGGTCTTACCAATTATAAAGATTTATCAGTAGCCGATAATCAAAGTAAGCGAATATTTGTCATCTTATCGGGTATCAATAGACAGACTTTTGGAGTGACGAGCGCTTCAAAATCCAGTTCCCATCATAGGGCGTCATCATGAAGGGAGCTTTATTTCAGGAATTAGCTATTGGCTTATACTCAGCATTGCTTAACGCTGATCGCCAATAACCTTTTATCTCAACCAGAAGGTATTAGTACGATGACCGACAAAACTGAACTGTTTGCCAACGCATGGGAAGGCTTTACTCCTGGCGATTGGAAATCTGAAGTCAATGTACGTGACTTTATCCAACAAAACTACGCGCCTTTTGAAGGCGACGAGTCCTTCCTCGCCGGTGCCACCGAAGCGACCACAAAATTGTGGGATAAAGTCATGGAAGGCATCAAACAGGAAAACCGTACCCACGCGCCTGTTGATTTCGACACTAAGATGGTTTCAACCATCACTTCCCACGACGCTGGCTACATCAACAAAGAATTAGAAACTATCGTTGGCTTACAAACAGACGCGCCGCTAAAACGCGCTATGTTGCCTAACGGTGGTATTCGTATGGTGGAAAGCTCATGCGCCGCCTACGATCGTGTACTGGATGAAGATGTTAAATACGTTTATTCAGAACTGCGCAAAACCCATAACCAAGGTGTGTTCGATGTTTACACCCCCGAAATTATGGCCTGTCGTAAATCAGGTATTTTAACGGGCTTACCCGATGCCTATGGCCGTGGCCGTATCATTGGTGACTATCGCCGTGTTGCACTTTACGGTATCGATTACCTGATGAAAGATAAGTTTGCCCAATTTAGCTCACTGCAAGCGCAGTTTGAAGCGGGTGAAGAGTTATCTAACGTTATCCAATTACGTGAAGAAATTGCCGAGCAACACCGTGCATTAGGCCAAATGAAGAAAATGGCTGCCAAGTATGGCTTCGATATTTCTCGTCCAGCGACCAATGCACAAGAAGCGATCCAATGGACTTACTTCGGCTATTTAGCTGCAGTGAAAAGCCAAAACGGCGCAGCCATGTCATTAGGTCGTACCTCTTCATTCCTCGACATCTATATTGAACGTGATCTGAAAAATGGCACCTTAACTGAGCAACAAGCTCAGGAAATGGTTGACCATTTCGTGATGAAATTGCGTATGGTGCGTTTCCTACGTACCCCTGAATACGACGAATTGTTCTCAGGCGACCCAATTTGGGCGACAGAGTCAATCGGCGGTATGGGCTTAGATGGCCGTACGTTAGTGACGAAATCAAGCTTCCGTTTCTTGAACACCCTTTACACTATGGGTCCAAGTCCAGAGCCAAACATCACAGTCTTATGGTCAGATAAACTGCCAATCGGTTTCAAAAAATATTGCGCCAAAGTGTCTATCGACACTAGCTCAATCCAATACGAAAACGATGACTTAATGCGTCCTGATTTCCAATCAGACGACTATGCAATCGCCTGTTGCGTGAGCCCTATGGTTGTGGGTAAACACATGCAGTTCTTCGGTGCTCGCGCTAACTTAGCGAAAACCATGCTGTATGCGATTAACGGCGGCGTAGACGAAAAACTGAAAATCCAAATTGCCCCTAAAGCAGACATGATCACAGACGAAGTGCTCAACTTTGATGATGTGATGAATCGCTTAGACGGTTTAATGGATTGGTTAGCGACTCAATATGTCACTGCACTGAACTCAATCCACTACATGCACGATAAGTACTCTTACGAAGCCGCGCTTATGGCGCTGCACGACAGAGACGTACGTCGCACTATGGCTTGTGGTATTGCGGGTTTATCTATCGCAGCCGACTCACTGTCTGCCATCAAATACGCCACCGTAAAACCAGTGCGTGATGAAAACGGCATAGCAGTTGATTTCGATATCAGCGGTGACTATCCAAAATTTGGTAACAACGACCCACGTGTAGATGATATCGCCTGTGACTTAGTTGAACGTTTTATGGCGAAAATTCGTGACCGTAAAATGTATCGCAATGCGATCCCAACGCAGTCAATTCTGACCATCACCTCAAACGTGGTTTATGGTAAGAAAACCGGTAACACACCCGATGGTCGTCGTTCAGGTGCGCCATTTGCACCGGGTGCAAACCCTATGCATGGCCGTGATGAAAAAGGCGCAATCGCTTCTTTAACCTCAGTGGCAAAACTCCCATTTGCCCACGCTCAAGACGGTATTTCTTATACCTTCTCAATCGTGCCAAATGCGCTGGGTAAAGATGATGATGCTCGCCGTACCAACTTAGCGGCATTGATGGACGGATACTTCGACCACAATGACAAAAAAGAAGGTGGCCAACACTTGAACGTCAACGTGATGAACCGCGAGATGCTCGAAGATGCCGTTAAGCATCCAGACAAGTATCCACAGCTGACCATCCGTGTTTCTGGCTATGCAGTGCGCTTCAATTCACTGACGCCAGAGCAGCAACAAGATGTGATCACGCGTACATTCACAAAAGGTCTGTAAGCTAAATTAGTCAAGGCTGTAGTACACTGTGCTACAGCCTCACTTATTTTAACAGGAGTCACAATGGCAGTTATCGGTCGGATCCACTCGGTGGAATCCTTTGGCACAGTAGATGGTCCCGGCATACGGTTTATCACCTTTATGCAGGGCTGTTTAATGCGCTGCCAATATTGCCACAACCGTGACACTTGGGATCTTGATGGTGGAAAAGAAGTTCTGGTCGATGAGTTAATGAGTCAAATCATCAGCTATCGGCCTTTTCTCGATGCCAGCAATGGTGGTGTTACGGCCAGTGGTGGTGAAGCCATTTTACAGGCCGAATTTGTCGCCGAATTATTCACGGCTTGTCAGCAAGAAGGTATTCATACCTGTTTAGATACCAATGGTTTTGTACGTAAGTACACGCCAGTGATTGATGAGTTGCTCGACCATACTGACTTGGTTCTGCTCGACATCAAGCACATGGACGATGAAAAACATATTGAGTTAACCAAAGTCAGCAACCATAGAACATTACAGTTTGCGCAGTATTTAGCAGAGCGTAATCAAGCGACGTGGATACGTTATGTCGTAGTGGGCGGGTTTACCGACGATGAAGCATCGGCATTACAACTGGCCGAGTTTATCAAGCCCATGAAAAACATTGAAAAGGTAGAGTTACTACCCTATCACGAATTAGGTAAACATAAGTGGGAAGCCATGGGCGAAAGCTATCAACTCGATGGGATATCTCCCCCGAGTCGAGAAACCATGGAAAAGATCAAAGCGGTATTTGTCCAACAAGGGATTAACGCGTTTTATTAATCCACAGTAATAGAAAAGCCAAAACGGATAACCGCGGCAACGGCCTAAAGTTCTTCCCAATAACTGGCATCTAAACGCTCAAAGGCTATTTTTAAAATCAGTGCCATATCGAGGTAACAGGCTTTAGCGCCTAACGTGTGGCAATTGATGCCCATGGATGACAACTTCGCACTCAACTGGTTAATCCAGTCGAACAGCGTTAACGGTAATGGATGGCGAGCTCGCCAGCCTAACCACAGCAGCCCCTGTAACGGTAAGCTGATGAAAAATAAACCGAGAGTGACAGCTTGGGGCAGAAATGCCCAACCGTGAATATACAGCTGGCTCATGCTCACAAAAATCGCCAGCACTGGCATCACCAGTATGGCGAGCTGAGTTGCTCGGACGACCCGATACTCAGGAAAATAAAAACCCAGTTGTCTAACCATAGGCCAAGTCTTCATATACTGATGACCATCACCTAAGGTTTTGAGGATCTTAATGCTCAATCTTAGACACCAACTACAATGGAATACTGCTCTTACCATAGCACAATCTGGCGAATCGCCCCAAGACTGATATGGTAAAAACACCGCAGTTCCTCATTATTTTGAATCGTTATATTAAACACAATGGCAAAGGGTTTACACATGTCAAATAAACTGGTTTTAGTTCTCAATTGCGGTAGCTCTTCTCTCAAATTTGCCGTCATTGACGCGCAAACAGGTGACGACCAAATTTCTGGCTTAGCCGAATGTTTTGGTTTAGAAGACTCTCGCATTAAATGGAAAATCAACGGCGAAAAACATGAAGCAGCCTTAGGTGCATTTACGGCTCACCGTGAAGCAGTTGAATACATTGTTAATAAAATTCTTGCGGAACAACCTGAATTAGCAGCAAAAATTCAAGCCGTTGGCCATCGTATCGTTCACGGTGGTGAGAAATTCACTCGCTCAGTGATCATCGATGAGAGCGTGATCAAAGGCATCGAAGACTGTGCTTCATTAGCCCCACTGCACAATCCTGCTCACCTTATCGGCATCCGCGCGGCAATGGCCTCTTTCCCTAAATTGCCACAGGTTGCTGTATTTGATACCGCTTTCCACCAAAGCATGCCAGACAGAGCTTATGTCTACGCCCTGCCTTACAAGTTATACCGTGAACACGGTATTCGTCGTTATGGCATGCATGGCACGAGTCATTTATTCGTTAGCCGTGAAGCGGCAAAAATGCTCAACAAGCCAATTGAAGAAACGAATGTTATCTGTGCTCACTTAGGCAACGGCGCGTCAGTCACCGCCATCAAAGGCGGCAAAAGTGTCGACACTTCTATGGGCTTAACCCCATTAGAAGGTTTGGTCATGGGCACACGTTGTGGCGACATTGACCCTTCAATCATCTACCACTTAGTTCATCAACTGGGTTACACCTTAGAAGAAGTGAATAACCTGATGAACAAGCAAAGTGGTCTGCTGGGTATTTCCGAGCTGACCAACGATTGCCGCGGCATCGAAGAAGGTTACGCAGACGGTCATAAAGGCGCGACCTTAGCCTTAGAAATCTTCTGCTACCGCTTAGCCAAGTACATCGCCTCATACACTGTGCCACTGGGCCGTTTAGATGCAGTCGTCTTCACCGGCGGTATTGGTGAAAACTCAGATTTAATCCGTGAAAAAGTGCTCAACATGCTGGAGATCTTCAATTTCCATGTCGATAGTGAGCGCAACAAAGCGGCGCGTTTCGGTAAGAAAGGTATCATCACCCAAGATAAAGGCACGATTGCCATGGTGATCCCAACGAACGAAGAATGGGTTATCGCCGAAGATTCCATTAAACTTATCAACAAATAAAAAGACCTAAGCCGTTTGCTCACCCAAACGGCTTTATACCTTACGTAGCCGTACTCACAAGCAAATTTGCAGAAACTATTCTGCCAAAAACCATCGAAACTAGAGGTTTTTATGTCTCGTAATATTATGTTAATCCCCATAGGTACCGGAGTCGGCCTGACTTCCTTAAGCCTTGGGATGGTGCGCGCACTGGAGCGCCACGGGGTTAAGGTTCAGTTCTTTAAGCCTATTTCTCAGCTTCGTCCAAACGATAATGGCCCAGAACGCTCGACCACTATTCTGAGCAAATCGCCAACAGTAAATCCCTTAGAGCCCTTCGACATGGCCCATGCCGAAGCCTTAATTCGCGCCGATCAAATCGACGTCTTAATGGAGCAAATCATCGCCCGTGCGGCCGATTGCGCTAGCAACACAGAGACCTTAATTGTCGAAGGTTTAGTGCCAACGCGTAATCATCCCTTCGCCGATGATGTGAACTATGCCATCGCTAAAGCCATGGATGCCGACGTAATTTTTATTGCCACACCAGGCAGTGATACGGCTACAGGGCTAATGAATCGCCTCGAAATCGCCTATAACTCTTGGGGCGGGAAAAAGAATAAACGCTTAATTGGTGCTGTAATTAACAAGATTGGTGCCCCCGTGGACGACGAAGGTCGCGCGCGCCCTGATCTATCTGAAGTCTTTGATCACCAAGGTGTTCAACGCTCAGATGCGGCCAGCATGTTCCAACTGCCGGGTAAAAGCCCACTGCGTATTTTAGGCAGCGTGCCCTACAATCTTGATCTTGTCGCTCCTCGTGCGTCGGATTTAGCGAAACATTTAAGTGCACGCATTCTAAATGCTGGTGAAATGCATACCCGCCGCCTGCGTAAAGTAACCTTTTGTGCCCGCAGTATCCCGAACATGGTCACTCATATCAAGACTGACTCCTTGCTTGTAACCTCAGGCGATCGCTCAGATGTGATCGTATCAGCCTGTCTTGCGGCCATGAACGGCGTGAAAATTGGTGCCCTGTTGTTGACCGGTAGCTACGAGCCAGAGCCAGAAATCCTTAAGCTGTGTGAACAGGCCTTTGAAACCGGTTTACCTGTGTTCTTAATAGACAGTAACACTTGGCAAACCTCGCTCAACATTCAACGTTTCGACCATGAAGTACCTGTCGATGACGCGGTTCGTATCGATCTGGTGCAGGATTATGTGGCCAGCCACATTGACCAAACGTGGATTGAAAGCGTGACTAAAAACTCACCCCGTGAGCATCGCCTGTCGCCACCCGCTTTCCGTTACAAACTCACGGAATTGGCGCGCGCCGCCCACAAGACTGTGGTGCTTCCAGAAGGTGATGAGCCGCGTACCATTAAAGCGGCGGCCATTTGTGCAGAACGCGGTATTGCTCGCTGTGTACTCTTAGGTAAAAAAGATGAAATCCTGCGTATCGCCGCCCAGCAAGATGTGGTGCTTGGCGAAGGCGTGATCATTATCGATCCTGAAGAGGTGCGCGACCGTTACGTAGAACCTATGTTGGAACTGCGTCGCAGCAAAGGCTTAACTGAAGTCGTTGCCCGTGAACAGTTAGAAGACAACATGGTGCTCGGCACTATGATGCTGGCGCAAAACGAAGTCGACGGTATCGTTTCTGGTGCGGTTAACACCACAGCCAATACCATTCGCCCACCACTGCAATTGATCAAAACGGCACCTGGCTCAAGCTTAGTTTCATCCATCTTCTTTATGCTGATGCCAGATCAAGTGCTTGTTTACGGTGACTGTGCGATTAACCCAGATCCCAATGCTGAGCAGTTAGCAGATATCGCCATCCAATCGGCGGAATCAGCAAAAGCCTTCGGTATCGAGCCAAGAGTGGCGATGATCAGCTACTCAACTGGCAACTCAGGTACAGGTTCTGATGTGGATAAAGTGCGTGAAGCAACCCGTATTGCCAAAGAAAAACGCCCAGATCTGATTATTGATGGTCCATTGCAATACGATGCGGCGGTTATGCCAAACGTTGCCCGCTCTAAGGCACCTAATAGCCCTGTCGCTGGTCAAGCTACCGTTTTCGTGTTCCCAGACCTTAATACAGGCAACACGACTTACAAGGCCGTACAGCGAAGCGCCGATCTGATCAGTATTGGTCCTATGCTGCAAGGTATGCGCAAACCTGTGAACGACTTGTCTCGCGGCGCGTTAGTCGATGACATCGTCTACACTATCGCACTAACGGCAATTCAAGCCGCACAAAACGACGCAGCTAAAAGCTAACAGCATTAAATCTGCATAGCGTTACGCACAAAAAAGCACTGGTTATTACCGGTGCTTTTTTATGCTCAAATTTAGCGTAAACCATACCGTTGATCGCAAGAATCGCTTAATGGATGAGTCGAAATTACAAAAGATGAAGAAAAAACGAGAAATATCGAATTATGCAGTGTGAATAAGCTCGGCAAATTGCGAAAAATATCCACAAGTAGAAGTGGAACATAATGGAAAGCAGAAAAGCGTCACTTTTTAACCAGCAAATAAAGCAAGACAATATCAATGACTTACAAAGTATCACTGAAGTCTTCAACATAGTTTTCCACAGTTTCTGTGGATAACCTTTTTATATGACTCCTAACTATATGCCACACACATGAGGTTTGAGTCAATGCTTTTCACAATAGACAGCGAATCACGACAAGACTTGTACATTACAGCTAAAATCGCGATACTCGGAACAAATTCCAATAACTAAAACTTATGCGAACTCTATTTTTTTTCTCCCTCCTGTTCCTCTTCGGTTGTGGCGATCCCTCAACGCAAGAGCAACGCCAGTTATCACCGGAAGAAGTGAGCTTAGGCTTTTTTAAAGCGATTTATGTTGATCGTAATGTTGAACAAGCCAAGCAATACGTCGACGATCCCATTAAACAAGTGCTCACCCATTACCACATTGCCGCAGCCGTACAGCGTAATATGCTCGGCCTATCTATGACCAATGTTGAAATGGAAATTGATGATATCGATATCGACTTCTTCCGCAAATTTACCAAAGACGTCATTGTTGTGGTCAAAATGAAAGGTCTTAAAGGTGGTCAACCATGGATTGATGACAGGACCATACGCCTACACAAAATTGGTAGCCAATGGATTATCGTCGAACTTCTGCCTGAAAAGCGCAAAGTTAACGGTTAACCCCCTTTCTTGCCTGCTTTCACCGCGCATACCTTGTCATACAATCATTCTGCTTACTTTCAGCCAAAAAAATAGCAACCTTAGGGTTGCTATTTTTTTGTGCTTGTTCTGTTATTTCCGACTCATAAGTACCGTCAGTTTAATCGCTATCGATTAAGCTTGGATCACTTCTTCTTCGCTTTCAGCAGGTAAAGACGTTAGTACATCGTCTTTCACTTGATAATAAGCATTTTCGTATTCATGAACTTCCATAACAACTCCTGCTTGATTGGGTAAGGTCGCAGAGGCTTGCCATTCTATGCTGACATTTTGCCTATGAGGAAAGGGATACATTCCGTGGGCTGGAGTATAACAAAGCAAAAGCCACAATTACAGAAAACTTTCAGTTTTGTATCGCCAAGCATAGCATTTAAGGCTGGTTATCATTTAAATAGCTCACAATCAGTGATTCGACATGAAAGACTTTCACTTTTCTACGAGGATATTGAGGCCATGCTGACGCCATTTCATCATTCGCTTTATACACAAAAGCGATTAACAGAAATCACTTACATAAAATGAATCTAGGGAATGCCATTAGATGTTCAGGGCAGGCTTTATGGTGAAATGTCCACCCTAAAACACTTAGACCAACATCAAGTCAGTAAAGTGATTAAAACCTATGGGCGATCGCAGCTATCTGAGCGATTAAGCTACTGAATAATAAGTGCTGAGTAATAAGCGACTGTGTAAAAAGCTAAACATTCAACCTAAGCCGACAAAAAGGCCAGTTAATACTGGCCTGTTAAGCTAAATCAGGCCTAGGCTTGAGTCGATAAGCGGTAGTGAAGCACCTTAAGTGACTTCTCTTCAGACACATCCATAAAGGCTAGCGGATTGGCTAAGCGCTCTATGTATTCGAGTGCAGGTGCTGCTTCCGCTACCTGTTGACGCAGGAAAGTGGTATCGAGTTCAGGTGCATTTAGACACAGTAATACTTCGCCATTCTCGGCAAGCAACTCAGGTAACCGCCTAATTAAACGCACATAATCCTTAGTCGCAACAAAACTGCCCTTCTGATTGCTCGGTGGATCGGCAACAACAATGTCGTAGGGACCGAGCTTTTTCAGTTTGCCCCAAGATTTAAAAATATCATGGCCTAAAAAACGGGCCCCCGCGCTAAAGCCATTCAGCAAATGGTTCTGCTTGCCTATGCCTAATGCGCCTTTGCTCATGTCCATATTCACGACTTCATCGGCGCCCCCTTGTAATGCCGCGACCGAGAAACCACAGGTATAAGCGAACAAATTAAGCACCTTTTTATAACGGGCGTTTGCTCTCACCCACTCACGGCCATTGGCCATATCGAGGAAGAGTCCGTGGTTTTGTCCGCGCATTAGGTGCACCTGAAACCGTGCGCCATTTTCGCTAACGATATGCGGCTCAGGCACTTCACCTTGCAATAATTGGGTAAACGTCTCCCCCGTACTACGGTATTGGTAGACTAAATTCAATTGACTATCTGGCCGAATAGCTTGCCAGCGCACTGCAATCGCCTGTTGGCAGAGGGTTAAATCCGTATCCTCCAAGGGAGTAAAGCTGGTCAGCAATAGCACTGGTGCAAACCAATCTAAACATAGGTGCTCACAACCCACGTAATGCCCACCGCGGCCGTGAAATAACCGCACCGCATCATCACCTAACTCAATTGTCGCTAGCGCTTGTATAAAACTTTGCATCTTCTATTACTTACTCTCAGTTGCACTTGTATTGGCTTCATCGCCATTGGGAATTGAATTTTCCGTGTTACTGGCCAAGAACTTATCTTCAATATCGTCTGATAATAAAATGGCTAACCAATTACCACTCTTACTCGATTCGAGGGCAATTTTAACCACCATAGTCAATGGCACTGACAGCAACATGCCCACAGAACCTAATAACCAGCCCCAGAAAATTAATGATAAAAACACCACTAAGGTCGATAACCCCAGACCGCGCCCCATAAATTTAGGCTCAATGATATTGCCCATCACCATGTTGGCACCCACGTACAAAAGTGCAGTCCCCCCCGCAGCCGCAGGGCCAAGCTGAATAAAGGCCAACAACACAGCTGGAATGGCGGCAATGATAGAACCAATATTGGGAATATAATTAAACAGGAAAGCAATCACCGCCCATAACATGGCGTAATCCACGCCAATGAAGGTCAACCCCACACCGACGATGATCCCAGTAGCCAAACTCACTAAGGTCTTGATCACCATGTACTGATTCACAGATTGTAAAAAGCGGTCAATCTGCTTTAAGCGCATATCGGGATCGTCCAATGCCAGATGCAATTTCTTTGGCAGCGACTGAGCTTCAAACAGCATAAAGACGATAGTGAGGATGATCAGAAATAAATTCGCCATCACATTGCCGACACCCGATAGCATATTCGTGGTCATAGACAAGGCCATACCTGGGTCAAAATAGGCTAATACCTGATCCTTCGAAATCTGAATATTTAATGCCTGTAATTTATGGATAATCCACGAAAACTGCTCCACCAGCTGATCGCGATATTGGGGCAATTGTTTAGAAAACTCATTGACAGAACTGCCGACGACTGAGGCTAACCATAGGCCCATCAACACAATAAAACCCATCAAGAGGATCACTGCCAGCCATTTAGGCACACGGAACTTTGTCATCAAACCGATTGCAGGATTACAAATCACCGCAAGAAAACTGGACAGCACAAACGGCACCACAATCGGGCTCGCCGCCTTAATCCCTGCCAAAATAATCACTACAAAGGCCATAACCGCAAAGCCACGATAAGCAGCAGAGGGCGCATTAGGTCGAGTCATTTATTAAAAATCCTTCTTGATCTTAGATAAAATTGTTAGGCTAACCCTTGAAACCACTTAACCTCAGCAACTTTAGCTTAAGATAGCCATTTGTCATTATGAAACCAGAAACCGCGATTATACGCATTAAAAACTTAAGACTTCGTACTTTTATTGGCATTAAAGAAGATGAAATCCAAAATCGCCAAGACGTGATCATTAATGTCGTGATCCATTATTGTGCCGAACGTGCCCGCAACAGTGACAATGTCGAGGATGCGCTCAATTACCGCACAATCACCAAAAAGATCATTGAACTGATTGAGAATAACCGTTTCTCATTACTCGAAAATCTCACCAGCCAAACGCTGGCCATCGCCAGTGAGCATCCTTGGGTTGAATTTGCCAGTGTCGAAATAGACAAACCCCATGCACTACGCTTTGCCGATTCAGTCTCGATGGAGTTATGTTATCAAAAATAATCTGGCTAAAAATACTCCGACTAAGTGATCGTTGCACACCGCATTTTGGTATATATCCGCAGAGCTTAACCAATTAAGAGAGGTTCCATGAATATACTGATCACCGGCGCAAGCGGCTTTATTGGCCGCCAATTAGTCGAACGACTGGCGCCATATCATCAACTGACGTTATTAACTCGCTCAGTGCAACAAACACAAAAAGTGCTCGGTAATCAGCACCATTACCTCGAGAGTCTCGATGCGCTAAGCGACTTAAATCACATTGATGCCATTGTAAATCTTGCGGGTGAACCCATAGTCGCTAAACGTTGGAGTAAAAACCAGAAGCAACGCATTTGTGATAGTCGCTGGGATATTACGGCAAGATTAACTCAGCTAATACAGCAGAGTAGCACTCCTCCTCAGATCATGGTGAGTGGTTCGGCAGTCGGTTATTACGGGCGACACGATGATAAATTACTCGATGAGTCTAGTGGCGCCCATGTTGAGTTTAGCCATGACATCTGTCGAAAATGGGAGCAAGAAGCGCTAAATGCAACCTCAGAGCACACACGCGTCTGCATTATCCGTATTGGTATCGTGCTAGGTAAAGGTGGTGCCTTAGAGAAAATGTTACCGCCATTTAAACTCGGACTCGGTGGCCCAATTGGCCATGGACGCCAAGGTATGAGCTGGATCCATGTGCAGGATCTCATTTCCCTTATTGATTTTTTACTCACTCAACAACACTGTAAAGGCATATTTAATGCCACAGCACCCAATCCAGTGAGTAACGCTGTGTTTACCAAAGTGCTCGGAAAAGCACTTAATCGCCCAGCGTTAATCACGACCCCACCGCTTGCATTACGCTTAGCGATGGGCGAAATGTCGGAGCTGCTGACAGAAGGGCAATTTGTTTACCCCAAACGTGCCCTCGAAGCGGGTTTTCAGTTTCAATTCAGTGATCTCGATAACGCCTTAACAAACGTGTTAGCCAAATAGGCCTGTACGCTAGAGCCTAAACTCAGCTTAAATATACTGATAAAATCAGTGGCTGATGCAGGCGGAACTTAGTACTCAAATCCGCTCAACAACCAGGTATATTGTAGCGTCAATTTTGCCATTATTTTAGCAACACTAGAAAAACAAGAGTGTAACATCATGATTTATATTATGATTTAGCGACAATCCGTCCATTTTCTGCTAAACTCGCCTCCATTCGGTCATAGGAGGCACGCATTAACCGCCTCAGCCTTGACCACAGATAGAGTCAGCAACACCTCATAAATAGACAGTTATTTATGCTCAGGAACAGGCTATTTAATCTGCTGTTCTTGGTCTGTAGACCATAAAACGATACACACTCGCGCCTACTCGTCCTTTAAATTTTTATCGGATTGACACTGATCTGTCCTCGACATCAAGCGCTTAACATCCAGCATTAGCAGGTACTTAATAACAAGATGGGTTACTTCTCATTGGACATTGTGCCCAATGAAACGCCCGCACTAAGACAGTTTGTAAGGAATTTTCATGCACACGACCTATATGATTGGCGAGCTAGAATCATTTTTAATTGCCATTTTCGTGCTGTTTATCGGCCACTCTATCAATCGCCATGTACGTGTCTTCAGGCAATATAATATCCCCGAACCCATAGTGGGTGGCCTAGTTGTCGCCGCGGGAGTCACATTTCTTCACTTTCAAAATATCAGTCTCGATTTCAGCCTATCACTGCAAAATACCTTAATGCTGATGTTTTTTAGCACCATTGGCCTCTCGGCAAACTACAAGCTATTGCTCAGCGGTGGTAAAAAAGTCTTCATCTTTTTAGGTGTGGCCTCAGTGTATATTGTGATTCAAAATGCCGTCGGCGTCAGTTTAGCCAGCCTATTGGGGCTCGATCCCATCATGGGACTTATCGCAGGATCAATTACTCTGTCGGGCGGCCATGGTACCGGCGTAGCTTGGTCACAAACCTTTGCTGAGCGCTACGGTATCAACACCTTAGAGTTTGCTATGGCCGCGGCAACTTTTGGTTTGATCATGGGTGGGATCATCGGTGGCCCCGTCGCGCAGCGATTAATCGGTAAACATAATCTCGTTTCTCGCTATGGAGTTGGCCGCAAGCATCACAGTGAACATCCGCATTTAGTCACTTATGATCACTTAGAAGAAGACCAAGTCACCGCCAAAACCATATTAGAAACTCTGTTTGTACTGTTGTTGTGTGTTGCAGGATCAAAATGGCTCACGCTGTGGATCAGCCAATCGGGTATTGCATGGCTAAAGATGCCCGACTTTGTATATGCTCTTTTTCTTGGCGTGCTGATCGCTAATCTCACAGAACTCACCCGCGGTTACAAACCCCATACCGAAAGCATCGATGTGATAGGGACTGTCGCGCTGTCACTCTTCCTCTCAATGGCCTTAATGACTTTAAAGTTATGGGAAATTTTTGATTTAGCGATCCCGCTACTGGTGATTTTACTGGTACAAACCGCAGTGTTGGCCATTTTTGCCTATTTCGTGACGTTCAAAGTCATGGGCAGTAATTACGATGCTGCGGTGATCACCGGTGGACACTGCGGCTTTGGTATGGGTGCAACCCCAACAGCAGTAATGAATATGGGCGCGCTCGTCTCGCGCACAGGGCCATCACCCCAAGCCTTTATGGTAGTACCTATAGTCGGAGCCTTCTTTATCGACATAGTTAACTTAATTGTCTTACAGGGCTATCTGAGCTTTATGAAGTAGTTGTTTATAACTCAATCACTTAAAAAATAGGGCGCCGACTTTGGCGCCCTATTTCATGGTTCAAAATAGTTAAGACTAGAATTCACGCATTAAGCGTTCAGGCCGAGGCAGGTAATAATCATCATAATCAAGGGAGAAAACGACTGAACTTGAACGGCCAACAATCTCATCACGGGGCACGAAGCCAATAACCCGAGAGTCAGCGCTGTTATCACGATTATCACCCAGGGCTAAATAATGCGCCTCTGGCACTGTGACAGGTCCAAAATTGGCAAGCCTTGAGGGTACAGGGTTAAGGCGAATACTGTGGACCATACCGAGTAAATTTTCCTGCATTTCTGTCACATCAGCGGGAGCATAAGCACTCAATGCTTGGGATGTGTAGCTGAGCAGTTCGCCGTTTAAATACAAGCGATTATCCTGCATCATCACAGTATCGCCTGGCACAGCTATTACCCGCTTAATCAGCTTTTTATCGGCCTTTTTCGAGTCAAATACCACAATATCGCCACGAGCAGGATCTGCCAGTTTAACTAATGCGATATGCGTAAATGGCACCCTAAGATCATAAGCCATCTTATTAACAAGAATGCGATCCCCCTCGACGATAGTCGGCAGCATAGAACCCGATGGCACAGTATTCCAATCTGCCACAGCGCTCCTGAACACTAACATTAAGCTGATAAACAGAAAAAAGGAGCGATTATCCTTAAGCAGTTTTGTTATTCCTTTGAACATAATATTCCCTCTATGGCATATATAAGCTAGTCGCTGTTCTCAGTTAGATAGACCCATTGCGTTGCACTAAGTTCTGTTGCTACCTGCTTAAGCACAGATCAATTTGTAAGCCGATGTAAAAAGGCATGTTCATGCTCAAATTCATGTTCGAGTCATGCTCAACCTCAGCAGAATCAGCCAGACAATAAAAAAGCACTGAGCTTAGGCAGCATCAGTGCTTTTAATTGTTAACTCAGCCTATGTACGTCATAAACTCAAGCGTTAACCCATGCAAGCAACCACTAGCTGCCCGCCTTTAATAGCTCAGAGCAAGATTGGCTGAGCAATTCTCGGCAACACCACACCCCAAGTAAGGCGACAATTAAGGCTCCAGAAACTGGGGCAATACCCCACCAAGGCCAGTGCATGTATACATTAAGTTCAAATACTTGCGTCTTAAGTAGATATAACGCAAATTCGGCCACAATTACGGCTAACACACCCGCAATACCGCCAAGTAAGGCGAACTCTAAACCCGTTGCACTGCGCAATAACCATCCTGAAGCACCAAAGGTACGCAACACAGCGAGTTCACATTGCCGAGTTGCCATGCCAGCCTCAGTCTGTGCAATCAAGACTAAGGCACTGGCTAATAACACTAAGGCCAGCACTAAAGACAACGACAGCGACACTTGCTCAATTATCTGCCGCAACTGCCCCACCATAGCGCCAACATCTATGATAGATATCGTCGGAAATTGCTGAATAAGCGCAAGGATCACTGCACCCTTAGGCGTACCATCAGCATTAATAGTCTTATCGTTAGTCGCCTGATCATTCAGATAAAAACTCGCCATCGAGGTATACGCAAAAGGCGCGAGCGCTTCTTGGGTGAAAATCATAAAGAAGTTCGGTTGCAGCGTTTCCCAGTGTACGGCACGAATACTGGCAACTTTAACTGTGAGCTCTTGATTATCAATCACGTAAGTCAGCTTATCGCCAAGACCAATACCTAAACGCTCCGCCACGCCAGACTCCACCGACACTTCATCAGCGGCTTGATTAAAATGCCCCTCTAACAGTTCGTTGTTAGCAGGCAGTGTATTGCGCCACGTTAGGTTTAACTCGCGCGAAATGCCCACTCTTCCCTTTTCACCCGCTTCTGACTGTTCATTCGAAATCAGCGCTTCACCGTTAATTTGAGTTAATCGGCCACGGATCACCGGATAAATGTCTGTCGCCACTATCCCCTTAGCCGTCATGAAATCATTCAAGGGCTTTGCATCATCAGGCGCAATATTGACAAGGAAATAATTAGGCGCATTTTCGGGCAACTGTTTTTGCCATTCGTTAAGTAAATCTTGTCTTAACGCCAAAATCGTCAATAACAGTACCAGTGCAGCGCTAAAGCCGACCAATTGCACCGCATTTTGCCGCGCACGACGCCTTAGCCCCGCCAGCGCTAATTGCAAAGGATTGGTAGTCTTCATACCAACACTGTGTCCTGCTCGTATCATCACAAATCCAAGCAGACTTAATAGCGCAGCCAGCAATAGCACAGCCGCGACCACAGTCAGAGTCAAAGTCCAACTTTGGGAATACAAATAGCCCAATAGCGCCATAGCCCCTAGACTCAGTAGCAAATGCAGCCACATACCAAGCTGTAAGCCTTCTAACTGGCGCTGCAACACCCGCAGTGGCGGAATAGCCAGTAAACGCATCAATGGATAAGCCGAAAACATAAAGGCGCTGATGAGCCCTGTGCTGATGCCGAGTAATAATGGTCGTGTGAGTGGCGGTGAATAGGCCGCAATTTCGGGTGGCAATAGATAACTGATCCCAAAATCGAGTAACCCCCCCCCAATAAGACCTAGACCAATTCCCAGTAGCGTTACCAACAATAAATGAGTACCAAACAACAGGCGAATTTGCTTTGCCGAGGCGCCAAAGGTTTTCAGCATGGCCACCACATCGTAATGACGCTGACAATAACGCTGGGCGGCAATACCTATCGCCGCGCAGGCCAATGCAATGCCCATCAAACTTGCCAGCAGTAAGAAGCGCTCCGCTCGCTTAACGGCTCCCGCAATAGGTGAGTCACCGGATTGCACATCGACCCAACGCTGGGTGCTATTCAAAAGCGGTTTAACACTTTGTTCAAAGGCCGTAAGCGAGGCTTCATCTCCAGCAAATTGATACAGATAAGTCACGCGGCTGCCTGGTTGAATAACACCTGTTTTGGCGACATCCTCCATCCGCATCAATACCACAGGCGATGAAGCAAAAGGATTAAAACCTGCGTCGGGTAAGCGGCTGATCTCATTGCTGAGCACAAATTCGCTGTTACCTAGTTCGATGGATTTGGGATAACCCAAAAGTCCGCCTAAGCGAGTCTCAAACCAGATTTCGCCCGCTTGAGGTAACGCCTTTGTTTTACCGCTGGTGAGTTCAATATCCCCCTTAAGCGGGTAACCCGACTCTACGGCGCGTACTGTGACTAACTGAAACTTATCTCCCGAATAGACCATGGAATTAAATTGCATATTAGTCACATGCTTAAGCCCAAGCGCTTCGGCTTTGGATAAAATCGCCGCATCAATTTTAACTGGCGAATCGATAATACGGTCGGCAGCAATAAACTGTGAAGCTTGACCACTAATTGCCACTTGCAGACGTTCACTCACCCGCGCCAAGCCACTCACAGACAAAACCGCGAGCGTAATAGCGAGGATAATCAATAACAATTGCCCTTGCTGTAACTCGCGTTTAAACAGACGCCATGCCAGACTTAACTCCATTATTAAGCCTCCTTAACATCGGCTAGCGGTTCTGTTTGAGTAATATCTTCCTGTAAATGGCCGTTATCCATCACTAGTTGACGCTCACACCGTTTGGCCAGCAGCAGATCATGGGTAACGAGGACTAAGGTTGTATGGCTTTCTTGATTAAGCTCAAACAACATATCGGCAATCTTATGGCCGTTGACGCTGTCTAAATTGCCTGTTGGTTCATCGGCAAACAAAACTGTAGGCTCACAGATAAAAGCGCGGGCAATCGCCACCCTTTGCTGTTCACCACCCGAAAGCTGTTTGGGTAAATGAGTCAAGCGATGGGATAAACCAACCCGCACCAACATGGCCTGCGCTTTTTCCTTGGCATTGCTCACGCCTGCAAGCTCGGCGGGTAACATGACGTTCTCGAGTGCAGTTAAGGTATCCACTAACATAAAGGATTGAAAAATAAAGCTGACCTTCTGTTTACGCAGTGCCGCTTTTTGCTCTTCATTCAGTGGTGATAATGCCACACCATCGAGCCAAATCTCCCCCGACGTAGGCGTATCAAGCGCCGCAAGCAATCCCAATAAGGTGGATTTGCCCGAACCTGATGGGCCGAGAATAGCCACACTCTCACCTTGCTTGACATCTAAGTTAATGCCCTTGAGGATAGTGAGCGTTCCTTCCTGAGTAATCACTGATTTTTCGAGGTTAACAACATTAATGGCACTGTTTTTTAAGATGACGTTAGACATAGGATCCTTCTTATATAAATCGTTCTGGTATCAATCGCTAAGATTAAAATCAATGGCGAAGACCCTAGGGGCATTCATCCTACTGAGTGTACTCATGGTCACGCCCGCTCACGCGGCAAAGATACTGATCCTCGGCGATAGCTTAGGCGCTAGCTACGGCATGGCAGAACAGTCAGGCTGGGTAGCACTACTGCAAAAAAATCTGCCCGAACATCAGTTTACCAATGGCTCAGTGAGCGGCGAAACCACAGCGGGCGGCCTACGCCGATTACCCGCCTTGCTCGATTCTGTTGCTCCCGATCTTGTGGTCATTGAGCTAGGAGGTAATGATGGTTTACGTGGATTCCCCCCAACGCAACTCGAAAATAATCTAATCCAAATCATTACCCTAGCCAAAGATAGCGGCGCAAAAGTGCTGCTGACCGAGATCATGGTACCGCCTAACTATGGCCCTCGCTATACCCAAAAGTTCACCCAAGTGTATCAAGACATATCTAAAACCCAGGATATAGTGTTGATCCCCTTCTTTATGCAGGATATCGCTCCCCATCCAGAATTAATGCAAAGGGATGGCATTCATCCCAACGAAAAGGCGCAAGCTCAGATTGCGGCTTGGATGCAACCATGGATAGAAAATGCGTTAACCCAATAAAATAGCTGCTATTTTAAGCTAACGAACCGCTTACTTAGCTAAACTCATACTCAACGGATAAAAACGTGTTCTAACGCAAGATTAACCCTATAGATAAACAGTAAAATTCGTGTTAGCAAATGGTTAACTCAAACAAGGAGTCAATATGTCCCTTAGCCATCAGCAAAAAGTGTACATACCCAAGGAAGCCCGTACAAATCAATACATCACAGCCGAAATCAAGGTGACGGATGAGCTACTCAATCAATATCCCGATTATCAAAGCTGTTATCAAACGTTAAGCCGTTTGATATTTAATTTGGCAGAACAACACGATCTCCGTAATGTTCACGTGATCACTAACGATAAACTGCCAGTAGTGCGTTACCATACCGAAGCATATTGCTTCCAAACCACTGAACAAATTCTATTTTTTTATAACCCAGCCTACCACGAAGCCCAAAACTTATTCTCGCAAGAAAACTATCGCGCCCGCAAACTGCGCATTGTGTTTCTTGCCACAGGTGACGATATTCGCAGTAATTCCGCCAGTTTCCATATCAAGGTGCGTGAGTTGCTCACTGAATTAATGCCCTTAATGCCAATAAGCGATCTTAAGGTTAAGGTCCGCGACCATCAGCATTTATCCTATGATCTGTTCGCAAAAGCTAAGGGCTATAAAGAAACCTATGGTTATAAACTGCGCGCCATCGGCCCAAGATATAAAGCCAGAAAATGTGAGTTACCAGAAAACGTTAGCTCTCTCACCTATGTGACTGTGAGCTTGCCACTGAGCCGCAAACTCAAACAGGGTTTATTACCTGACTCAGCCACTGACTTTACGCCTTTATATCAGCATCTTGAAGACTGCTTCCTCAAAGCGGCAGCGAATAGACAACTGACACGCCTTGCTATGATAGCGAACGGCTTAACACCGCTTGTGCGTAACAGTAAGTTTGAAAAGCTCGACAGCAAAGCCGAAGTACAAATGATAGGGTTCGATCCTAATGCGACTGAGCAACAAGTTATCCGTCGCTGGGATGCCGATAACTTAGTCGAAGCCGCGCACTTTACCATAGTGGCAGGTACTAAGGACTGTGATGATTCAGGTTTCGGTCGCTTTATGAACAATGTTGAAACAGCTCTGAAGGCCTTCGCAGCCGACATAGGTGTCGATCCGGAGCGTGAAGATCTCATCGTACGCTTCCATCAACATATCAGCTATCAAATCTAACCCACTTCGGTATTAGCCGCGAAAGCTCAGCAAATGAAAACGCCTGCAAATGCAGGCGTTTTTACTTTTATTCACCAATAGACAGAATTACATAGGACGATTTTTTTCTATGAGGCGATTGAAAATAGCGTTCACAGACAAAGAGGCACCGTGGGCAATTTTATCAGCGAGTTTCTTTCTCACCTGATAACGTATCTTGTACACAGTACGCTCTGTGGCGAGTGACATTATCACATCATCGCTGGTCGAAATCGCATCAACTAAACCTAATTCGATAGCTTGCTGACCGTACCAATGCTCGCCAGTGGCGACTTTCACTAAATCCAACTCAGGGCGATACTTACCAACAAACGCCTTAAATAAGACGTGGGTTTCTTCGAGTTCTTCTTGAAACTTCTGTCTTCCCTCATCGGAGTTTTCACCAAATACTGTCAAGGTGCGCTTAAAATTACCGGCCGTGTGTTGCTCATAATCAATTTCATGCTTTTTCAGCAGGCGGTTAAAGTTAGGCAGTTGAGCAACAACACCAATAGAACCGACAATGGCAAAAGGTGCAGCATAAATTTTATTCGCTACACAAGCCATCATATAGCCACCACTGGCGGCGACTTTATCAACACAGACAGTCAATGGAATATCTGATTGACGTAAGCGATCTAACTGGCTGGAGGCTAAACCATAACCATGCACCATACCACCGCCACTCTCTACATTGACAACCACTTCATCGCCTTTTTCTGCGATAGCGATAATTGCACTGATTTCTTCACGCAGTGATGCAACCTCAGCGGCATCGATACTGCCCTTAAAATCAATCACGAACACTTTGCCCGTGCAGGCTTCATCTGCGGCCTTGTCTTTTGCCTTTTCGTCAGCTTTTAATTGCTTTTCATAGGCTTTGAATTGTTTCTTTGACAGAAGTTCTTCTTTTAAGCCATGCTTAAGTTCTTCTAACTCTTCAGACAAGTTAGTGATCCTCAGCTCGCCCTTATCTGACTTGTGTTTTACAGTAGAAGCCAACACCACAATAATAACGGCAACGATTGCGACCACTATTGTGACGGCTTTCGCCAAAAACATTCCATACTCGTATAAAAATTCCAAAGTGTTCTCCGTTAGGGCGTTACATCATTCAGTCAATTGCGCGCTATTCTAACAGCCTAAAGGCCCATAAAAAAACCCAGCAAAGGCTGTAATGCCGTTCACTTAAGAGTGAACGGCATTTTTCTTTGGTCTAACCGGGAACTTGTTTTTGCTCATTTTAAGAACTCGTGGATATGCCCTTTCCCGTTTACCATCCAGCTTAAATTGCCGTGCATTTCGTTCTATATCCAATACGTCTCTCGGGACATTCCCCGGTGTTTGTGATGACAGTTGTGTCAACTTGAAGATGATATAACTCGCCGCATCTCGAAAACTCAGTTGATTGGGGTGGACC
>NZ_JAKKRN010000032.1:0-57824 GCF_025654245.1 Shewanella sp. SM29 | reverse complement strand
TCTAAAGAGCCGTTCGAGACTAGGACGTTGATAGGCATGGTGTGTAAGCGTTGTGAGGCGTTGAGCTAACATGTACTAATGACTCGAGAGGCTTAACCATACAACCCAGATGGGTTTTACTGAAAATGTTCCAGACATTTTCTAGCACTTCCTCCTTCCATGGAGGTCGTACGAAAAGCCTTAGACAGAATACAGATACTTGATAAAGTTAAAGACTCAACAGAAAATCAGCTTTCCGAATTATTATTARCGTGRKCCAGAGATGGACACGGTAATAARCAGAATTTGCTTGGTGACAATAGCCTTGTGGAACCACCTGATCCCATCCCGAACTCAGAAGTGAAACGCAAACGCGCCGATGGTAGTGTGGGGTCTCCCCATGTGAGAGTAGGTCATCGCCAAGCGCCTAATTATCTCATTGAGATGTAACGAAGCCAGCTGAATAAGCTGGCTTTTTTGCGTCTGCAATTTGTAAAATCCAGCCTATTTTCTATTTAATTAGTCAGTTTTCCTCCTATTTTTCTCTCCTTAACACTCTCTTTCATTCTTCATGACATCAATAATAAGTAATGGTTGTCGGTTATTTGTACGGTTATTTTGTCAATGCTCCGATTTTGCTACAGCGATCTTAGTTCTCGATCGAGCCTAGCTATTGCTATTAGTTAAGCGGTTACTTACCTTATGTTTTAATTTATTGGGGTAGATAAGGATCTGAGATGAAGTTAGAGATGATTTGCACTGGGGAAGAAGTGTTGGCGGGACAGATTGTTGATACCAACGCCGCTTGGTTTGCCAGTACTATGATGGAGCATGGTGTCGAGATTCAGCGTCGAGTAACCGTCGGCGATCGCCTCGAGGATCTGATTGCGGTTTTCCAAGAACGTAGCTTACATGCAGATGTGATTCTCGTTAATGGTGGTCTCGGGCCGACGAGTGATGATATGTCTGCTTTAGCGATGGCGAAGGCGAAGGGCGAACCATTGGTTGAGAATGCGCAGTGGCGTGAGCGTTTAGAGGAGTGGTTTACCCGTAATAACCGTGAAATGCCTTTAAGTAATCTCAAGCAAGCTATGCTGCCAGCCTCAGCTGTGATGGTTGATAACCCAGTGGGAACCGCTTGTGGTTTTAGAGTTAAGCTTAACCGCGCTTGGTTATTCTTTACGCCTGGTGTGCCTTTTGAGCTGAAGCACATGGTTACAGAGCAGTTTGTGCCCTTTATTCGCGAAGAGTTTAACCTTGATGCTAAGGTCGCCTTAAAGAAACTATTGACCATAGGCCAAGGTGAGTCCGCTTTGGCAGATAAGTTAGAACCGCTAGAGCTGCCAGAAGGCATTACTATTGGTTACCGCTCTTCTATGCCGCATATTGAGATTAAGATTTTCGCCCGTGGCGAGAAGGCGATTGCAGTATTACCTCGCGTCGCTGGGCACATCAAAATGGTGCTGGGTACTGCGGTTGTCGCGGACGATAAAGCCACTCTTGCCGAAGAAATTCATTATAAGCTACTTAACTCAGGCTTGACCTTAAGCGTTGCCGAGTCTTGCACTGGCGGCATGATCACTAGCCAGTTAGTTGATTTCCCCGGCAGTTCATCTTACTTACAGCACGGATTAGTGACTTACAGTAATGAATCTAAAGTGCGCGTGTTAGGTGTTAATCCTTCAACCTTAGATGATCATGGTGCAGTCTCTATTGCGACTGTGGAAGAAATGGCTAAGGGGGCAAGGCAAATTTTAGACAGTGATTATGCGCTGGCAACCAGTGGAATCGCGGGGCCCGATGGTGGCACAGATGAGAAACCTGTGGGCACTGTGGCGATCGCTTTAGCAACTCGCGGCGGTGTTTACAGTCAGATGATTAAACTACCGAGACGTTCACGGGATCTGGTACGCAGTTTAAGTGCTGCTGTGGCTTACGATATGCTAAGACGTGAGCTTTTAGCTGAAGCTGTGATCGTCGATTATCAGTCGATTGGGCGATTCAGTAAGTAACTCTTATACGGGTATATATCCATTTATGCCCGCCAACAAAAATGCTCCCGAGGGAGCATTTTAACTTCTACAGAGATACAAAAATGGCAGATTATTTAGTGAACTTAAGCACTAATTTGCCTGGGGCAACTTGAATGCTTTCGGTCATTTTTGCCATCAGTGCTTGGTTACTGTCCTTGGTATCCAGCACATACACAGGCTGGTTTTCTAAGAATTGTCTTAGATAACCCATCACCTGCGGCGTGGCACTGCTAATCGCTTTTTCAATATCCTTGGGCGTTGATTCCACTTTGACTAATTCGAGTTGGCGCAGATAGACACTGTGCGTTGCGCTGTCATACCAAGGCTTGGCTTCGAAAGTCGTAGTGAGTTTGGCGCTCAATGGAAAGATCGGATTCTTAATTGATACTTGAGTTGCGGCACTTACGCTCATAGTGTCAGGTTTTACACCTAGCTTGACACTGATGTCGTTAATGCGCACTTCAGCGCCAACTAATTGATTGCCTTGTTTAACCTCAAAGTGGATCTCTTTACTGAGGTACTGCTCCATTTCATGCTCGCTGATACTGTACTGCGAGACGCAGCCGCCAAGCAGTACAGTCAGTCCCAAGCAAATCGTGCGGGAAAGTTTTTTCATTAACCAGTGTTTCTCATACCCGCTGCCACACCTGCAATGGTTAGCATTAGCGCTAACTGTACATGTTCAGACGCAGGAGTTTCGGTTGTTTCCTTACGTGTCCGCGCTAATAGCTCGGTTTGTAAGAAGTTTAATGGATCGATATACGGATTTCGCAGTTTAACTGATTCGCGATTCCACGGTGTATGCGCCATTAAACTATCCGATTTTGTCAGCTCAAGCACGACTTTAATGCCCAGATCTAAGCGTTGGCGCAAGGTTTCGCCTAAGTGATGCAATTCCTTAGGTACTAAACAGGTTTCGTAGTAGCGGGCCAAATTAGGTTCCGCCTTGGCGTAGACCATTTCCAGCATTGAAATGCGAGTGCTGAAGAAGGGCCATTCCCGCTCCATATCTTGCAGTAAGCCCATCTCACCGCGTTCACTGGCGGCTTGTAGTGCTTCACCTGCGCCGAGCCATGCAGGTAACATCAAGCGGTTTTGCGACCAAGCAAAAATCCACGGAATAGCTCGCAGACTTTCGATCCCACCATCGACACGACGTTTGGCTGGGCGGCTGCCGAGTGGCAGTTTTCCTAATTCCACTTCTGGCGTTGCCGCGCGGAAATAAGCCACAAAATCAGGTTCATCACGCACTATGCCACGGTAAGCACCCACTGATTCTTCTGCGATACGTTGCATGCAATTGCGCCATTCTTGCTTCGGCTCTGGCGGTGGTAACAGGGTTGCTTCCAATACGGCCGAGGTATACAGGGCCAAGCTTTGAACCGCGAGTTTTGGTAAGCCAAACTTGAAGCGGATCATCTCGCCCTGCTCAGTCACGCGAATGCGGCCATCTACCGAACCTGGTGGTTGCGATAGGATTGCTTTGTGTGCAGGACCACCCCCGCGACCAATGCTGCCACCACGGCCATGGAATAGTGTGAGCTTGACGCCCGCTTGTTTACAGACTGCCACTAACTGCTCTTGGGCGTGATACTGAGCCCAAGCCGCCGCCATAACACCGGCATCTTTAGCTGAGTCAGAGTAGCCAATCATGACCTCTTGCATGCCCTTGGTATAGCCACGATACCAGTCAATATCGAGCAAATCGGTAATACATGCAGCGGCGTTGTTTAAGTCGCTTAAGGTTTCAAACAGTGGCACCACGCGCATTGGATGCGAACAGCCTGTTTCTTTGAGTAACAGTAAAACCGTTAAGACATCCGATGGTTTACCCGCCATCGAAATCACATAGGATCCGAGTGCTTTTGCCGGATGTTTAGCAATCAAACGACAGGTATTAAGCACTTCGGCCACATCGGCCGAGGGTTGCCAGTTACTTGGGATCAGTGGACGACGGTTGCTGAGTTCACGTAATAAGAAGGCTTGCTTCTCAGTCTCGTCCCAATGGTTGAAATCACCCATGCCGAGATAGCGAGTTAACTCGGCGAGCACATCGCTGTGACGGCTGGCATCTTGGCGAATGTCGAGCCTGAGCATATGAATGCCAAAGCAGGCGAGACGGCGGAGAATGTCGAGCAATAAACCGTTGGCGATTAAGCGCATACCGCAGTCGGTTAAACTCTTATAGAGCATTTCTAGCGGCGCTTTGAGATCGCTTTCTTGCCAAATCAGGCTCGACTTATCGACTTCAGGATTGTGGCCTTCGATGCGCGCATTTAAATAATCTATGGTGTCACGCAGTCTTTGACGAATAGATCGCAGCACGTGGCGGTAAGGTTCGCAGCTGTTATTGGTATAAGCCTTTAACTCATCATTGGCTTCTTCCATCGACAGTTCACCGACCAGTAGGACTATGTCTTTTAAGAATAATCTGGCGGCAGCATGGCGGTTACGATCGAGCACCTCTTGGGTGACTTTTGCGGTAACAAACGGGTTGCCGTCGCGATCGCCGCCCATCCAGCTTGAAAAGCGCACTGGCGCGATATCAATCGGTAATTGCTGCCCTGTGCGTTGCTGCACTCGATCGTTAAGTTGTCTTAAGAAGTCAGGCACCGCATGCCAGAGTGACTCTTCAATGGTGGATAATCCCCAGCGAGCCTCATCTACTGGAGTTGGGCGCTCGCGGCGGATCTCATTGGTGTGCCATATTTGCGCGATTAATTGGCGCAGGCGCAGATTGATCTGTTGACGTTCTCTATCCGATAGTTGGTCGTTTTCTTGCTCTGTTAAGCAGTCGACAATGGCGGCGTATTTTTGGATCAGGGTGCGACGGGAAATTTCAGTGGGGTGCGCTGTTAGCACCAGATCGATATCCAGTGTTTTTAGACAGTCGAGCATTTTAGCTTGGTCGACACGACCATTGAGCATGCGGCCTAGGAGTTGTTCCACTGGGTCTGGCACGCAGACAAGTTCGTCGCAATTACGACTGATAGTATGAAATTGCTCGGATAAGTTAGCTAAGTTAAGAAATTGGTTAAAAGCTTTTGCAAAAGGGACTAATTCTTCGTCTGGCAAAGCTGTCAGTAACTCGAGCATTTGCTCTCTGGCGGCTTGATCGCCTCGGCGTGAGTCTTTGGCAAGCTTACGGATCTGTTCAACCTTCTCAAGAAAAGAGTCCCCAAGATGGGTACGCATAGTATCGCCAAGGATTTGGCCTAACATACTCACGTTCGATCTTAATGACGCATACATATCTGTCATATTGTCTGCCATGGTTACTGACATAGTTACTCCGAATAGAAAAACATGAAAATTCCGCTGTGCATTTAGCCCGTTAGCACAATACCTATCACTTGGGGCTATGGTCAACAGCAGAACTTATAACTTATACGACTGGCTTATCCGATATGCAACCAATCACGGTATTTGATGAAGAATATTCAATAGAAATGCGAAGTCACGCAATATTTTTTGATGATTAGTGCAAGTGAATATGAAGTGCATTATTTTATGCTTTGCAGACATGTATCTTAGCTGTTAATGAAAAGGACTGATTTTGACTCATGTTGACCCTGGATAACTGTGTTATTAACGAGTTAGCTGAATGGGAGGCGTGTCTTCGATATCCCAGTTTGAGCTTAAAATATGAAAATAAATTAAAAATATATATTCACATATATTGCATAAGTAGATCTTTGTGGTAGTCTAGCCATCAGTTGAGATGAGTCACCCCCTGTGACCTGTAGAGTGAATATCATGATGTACAGTATTAGCCTGACAGTGAATAAAATAACAACCTATTACGATTTCCTGCGACGATAGTCTTGTCATCATAGATATACGCGGTTGCGTGTAAGCTATTCATCTACTCTTTAAGTTTCTTTGATTCGGTTAATAAGACAAAACACATGAAAAATATCGCCATTATTGGTGCCAGTGGTTACACAGGCGCGCAACTGACCGCTTTAATCCATGCAGAAGCAGAGCTGACGATTCAGGGGTTGTATGTTTCTGAAAACAGTTTAGATAAAGGTAAACCTTTAGCGGATTTGTATCCTATTTATAGCCATATCGCATTAACGCTGTCGCCATTGTCCGATGAAGCTAAGGCAAAAATCGTTGCTGAAGCAGATGCCGTGGTCTTAGCGACTGAGCATTCAGTAAGCTTGCATTTAGCGGCTTGGTTTTATGCACAAGGTTTGGCGGTATTCGATTTAAGCGGTGCTTATCGTTTCAGCGATGTGGCGCAATACCCTAAGTGGTATGGCTTTGAGCATGAATATCCTGAAGTTTTAGCCAAAGCCGTATACGGCCTTGCCGAATGGAATGCCAAAGAAATCGCTGCGACTAAGATGATTGCCGTACCAGGTTGTTACCCGACTGCATCGTTGACAGCGTTAAAACCATTGGCGAGTTTACTGACATCGGCTTATCCGGTGATCAATGCGGTGAGTGGCGTAACAGGTGCGGGCCGTAAAGCGCAGTTACACACCAGTTTTTGTGAAGTGAGCCTGACACCTTACGGCGTATTAGGCCACAGACATCAACCCGAGATCGCCACTCAGCTTGGCCAAGAAGTGATATTTACACCGCACCTTGGTAACTTTAAGCGTGGCATTTTAGCGACCATTACCGTACAGCTAAAACCGGGCACAACGACTGCCGATGTGGCCGCGGCCTATAGCGTGTATGACAAGGCGCCATTGGTCACCGTGAAGCACAATCAGTTCCCGAAAGTGGACGATGTGGTGCTGACACCTAACTGCCACTTAGGTTGGAAGTTTGATGAGAATAGCGGTTACTTAGTGGTAGCCAGTGCCATCGATAATTTGATGAAAGGTGCTGCCAGCCAAGCGCTGCAATGCATAAAGATTCATTTTAACCTTTAATTGTTCATCCTTATTTAAGAGAGTCGTCAAGATGTCTACAAACAACTCAGTATTAGTGCTTAAAGTGGGCGGCGCGCTGCTGCAATGTGAAATGGGGATGGCGCGATTGATGGATACGGCTGCGGCTATGTTAGCCAATGGTCAGAAAGTGTTGATGGTACATGGCGGCGGCTGTCTGGTGGATGAGCAGTTAGCGGCTAATGGTATGGAGACCGTCAAGTTAGAAGGTTTACGTGTGACTCCGCCCGAGCAAATGCCGATTATTGCCGGCGCACTTGCGGGCACTTCGAACAAAATCCTTCAAGGCGCAGCGACTAAGGCTGGCATTGTGAGTGTGGGCATGAGCCTTGCCGATGGCAATACTGTTTCGGCTAAGATTAAAGATGAGCGTTTAGGCCTTGTTGGCGAAGTCACGCCAAAGGATGGCACTTATCTTAAGTTTATCCTCGAGCAAGGTTGGATGCCGATTTGTAGCTCTATCGCCATGATGGACGATGGTCAAATGCTTAACGTCAATGCTGACCAAGCGGCGACGGCATTAGCCAAGTTAGTCGGCGGCAAGTTAGTGCTACTGTCGGATGTGTCTGGGGTGCTTGATGGTAAAGGCCAGCTCATCCACAGTTTAAATGGCAAGCAGATAGCAGACCTTGTTAAGCAAGGTGTGATCGAAAAAGGAATGAAGGTCAAAGTTGAAGCTGCGCTCGAAGTCGCGCAGTGGATGGGGCAGGCGGTACAAGTTGCCTCGTGGCGTGATGCAAGCCAATTAATCGCATTAGCAAAAGGTGAAGCCGTAGGAACACAAATCCAACCATAAGTGGAGTAGGTTATGAAGCATTTACTATCGATAAAAGACTTAACCCAGCAGCAGTTACAGGATCTCATTGCCTTGGCAAAAACGATCAAAGCCAATCCGGCAGAGTATCGTCATGCGCTGGATGGCAAGAGTGTGGTGATGTTATTTGAAAAGCCCTCGCTCAGAACCCGCGTTAGCTTTGATATCGGTATTAATAAGCTCGGTGGCCACTGTTTATACCTAGACCAGCAAAATGGTGAACTGGGGAAGCGGGAATCGGTTGCTGACTTTGCTGCTAACCTGTCCTGTTGGGCCGACGCAATTGTGGCGAGAACCTATTCACACACCACTATCGAACAATTAGCCGAGTTCGGCTCAGTGCCCGTGATCAATGCGCTGTCGGATCTTTATCATCCTTGCCAAGCCTTAGCTGACTTTTTAACACTGGCAGAGCAGTTTGAGGATGTCAGTAAAGCTAAATTAGCTTATGTTGGTGATGGTAATAATGTCACTAACTCGCTGATGTACTGTGCGGCTATTCTCGGTGCCACCATGACAGTGATCTGCCCTGCGGGTCACTTTCCTGATGGCTACGTAGTGGCAGAAGTGCAAGAGCTCGCCAAACGATATGGCGGCAAGATAGTGCTGACTTCAGATATCGATGCGATTGAAGGTCACGACGCTATTTATACTGATACTTGGATTTCAATGGGCGATCCAACGCCTTTGTCTGATATCAAAGCGAAGTTTGCACCATACCAAGTAAACAAAGCTTTGATGGCGAAAGCGGGCGCTAACTTCTTTATGCATTGTTTGCCCGCCCACCGTGGTGTAGAAGTAACAGATGAAGTGATGGACGGTGCAGGCTCCTTAATTCTGCAACAAGCCGAAAATCGGATGCATGCCCAAAATGCGGTACTGGTAACCTTATTTAGTTAAATTAACCCTGTTTAGCAGCCTGTTTTCTCCTTGAGAGAAACGAGTCATAGGAATTTAAGATGTCTATCGAGAACAAAAATACTGGCGTGAAAAAAGTGGTTTTAGCCTATTCAGGTGGTCTAGATACCTCGGCCATTATTCCTTGGTTAAAAGAAAACTACGATAACTGTGAAATCATTGCATTCTGCGCCGACGTTGGCCAAGGCGAAGAAGAGCTGGTTGGCTTGACTGAAAAAGCCTTAGCTTCAGGTGCTTCTGAATGTCATATCGTCGATCTAAAAGAAGAATTCGTTAAAGACTATATCTACCCAACGATTGCGAGCGGTGCGATTTACGAAGGCACTTATTTACTCGGTACGTCAATGGCGCGTCCTATTATTGCTAAAGCGCAGGTTGAAGTGGCCCGTAAAGTGGGCGCCGATGCTCTGTGTCACGGTTGTACCGGTAAAGGTAACGACCAAGTGCGTTTCGAAGGTTGTTTCGCGGCATTAGCACCTGATTTAAAAGTGATTGCACCATGGCGTGAATGGACTATGCAGAGCCGTGAAGATCTACTGGCCTATTTAGCTGAACGTGACATCAAGACGTCAGCGTCAGCGACTAAAATCTATAGCCGTGATGCCAACGCTTTCCATATTTCCCATGAAGGTGGTGAGTTAGAAGATCCATGGAACGAGCCAAGCAAAGGCGTATGGACACTGACTGCCGATCCTGAAGATGCACCGAACAAGCCTGAATATGTGTCGCTAGAAGTAGAACATGGCCGTATCACTAAAGTGAATGGTGAAGCCCTAACGCCTTATGCTGCACTGATGACATTAAACGCCATTGCTGCGCCACACGGTGTGGGTCGTATCGACATTACCGAAAACCGTTTAGTCGGCATGAAGTCCCGTGGCTGTTACGAAACACCCGGCGGCACTGTGATGTTCGCAGCACTACGTGCGATTGAAGAGCTCGTACTTGACAAAACCAGCCGTAACTGGCGTGAGCAAGTTGCCGCACAAATGGCGCATTTAGTGTATGACGGCCGTTGGTTCACGCCACTGTGTAAGTCACTGTTGGCAGCATCTGAGTCATTGGCTGAGTCAGTTAACGGTGAAGTAGTGGTTAAACTCTACAAAGGTCAAGCGAGCGCAGTGAAGAAACGTTCACCTAACAGCTTGTACTCTGAAGCGTTTGCCACCTTTGGTGAAGATCAAGTGTACGATCAAAAACATGCAGAAGGCTTTATCCGCCTGTACTCATTAGCGAGCCGCATCCGCGCACTCAACGCTAATGATGTAAAGGGTAAGTAATAGGTCGTTTAAAAGGGCGCCTCGCGCCCTTTTTTGTTTTTAGGTTTTGATTTAGTTTTTGATTCAGATGAGTCGATTTCAAATAAGCAGCGAGTAAGGGGAGTTAGCATGGCTTTATGGGGTGGGAGATTTCAGGGCGAAACGAGCGCGCTATTCAAATTATTCAACGATTCGTTGCCTGTGGATTATCGCTTGTTCGAACAGGATGTGGTCGGCTCCATCGCTTGGGCGGATGCGATCGCCAGCGTGGGAATTATCTCGGCAACTGAATGCCGAGACTTGAAAAAAGCGCTTAATGACTTACTGGTGGAAGTACTGGGCGATCCGGCGATTATTCTCGCCTCGGGCGCCGAAGATATTCACAGTTTCGTCGAGTCGGCCTTGATTGCCAAAGTGGGCGATCTCGGTAAGAAATTGCACACCGGTCGTAGCCGTAACGATCAAGTTGCCACCGATTTAAAGCTTTGGTGTCAATCCGAAGGCAAAGCATTACTCGCGCGCCTTCAAGGCTTACATGCTGAATTACTGGCGTTGGCTGAGCGTGAATTTGATGCGGTAATGCCGGGTTATACTCACTTGCAGCGCGCGCAACCTGTGACATTTGGCCACTGGTGTTTAGCGTATGTGGAAATGACTGAGCGGGATATCAGCCGTTTAAGCGATGCGTTAACCCGCGCTAATACCTGTCCTTTAGGTTCTGGAGCATTAGCAGGCACAGCTTATAAGATGGATCGACATGCTCTGGCCGCGGCGCTGAATTTTGCCTCGCCAACGCTGAATAGCTTAGATAGTGTATCAGACAGAGATCACGTGGTAGAGCTTTGTTCAACCGCATCGATCAGCATGATGCACTTAAGCCGTATGGCTGAAGATTTGATTTTCTTTAACTCAGGTGAAGCGAACTTTATCTCCCTGAGTGATGAAGTGACCTCGGGTTCATCCCTGATGCCACAGAAGAAAAATCCAGACGCATTAGAGCTTATCCGTGGCAAAACCGGCCGGGTGTATGGCAGCTTAGTGGGCATTCTCACGACGATGAAAGCACTGCCTTTGGCGTACAACAAAGATATGCAGGAAGATAAAGAAGGCCTGTTTGACGTAGTTGATAGCTGGGCAATTTGCCTCGATATGGTGGCGTTAGTGTTGTCAGGTTTGAAGGTCAATCGTCCTAATGCACTGTTAGCCGCACAGCAAGGTTATGCAAATTCTACTGAGCTTGCGGATTATCTCGTGTCTAAAGGTATGCCTTTCCGTGAGGCGCACCATGTTGTGGGTGAAGTCGTGGTTGCTGCGATAGCGAAGCAAATTCCGCTCGAGGATTTCTCCTTGGCCGAATTAAAAACTTTTGCCGCTATCATTGAAGATGATGTCTATCCAAACCTGACTATTGAAGCTTGTTTAGCGAAACGTGACGTGCTTGGTGGTACTGCATTGCCTCAAATTCAGAAGGCGATTGCGGCCAAGAAAGTACGTTAGCGAGTTATTCAAATCCACAATTCAAGCCAATAAAAAACGCGACATTAGGTCGCGTTTTTTATTGGGCCACAATTAGTGGTAATGACTTTTTAGCATTTGTTTATTGGAATAAATCATCAGTTGGTGCATCGATGAATAAATTGTTTTCATCCTGAGTTTCGCTGATGTATTCCTTCGGCTCTGTACCTGAAATAAAGTACTCGAACGCACTGGTATAGTCGGTTTTACGGGTCAGTTTACCCGTCGCTAAATCGATGCGTACCGAAACTATGCCTTCTGGTGGAATCGAGGTTGTTTCAGGTGTGCCTTGTAAGACACTGTTCATAAACTCGTTCCAGCCCGGACCTGCTGTTTTCGCACCCGCTTCGGCGCCAGTTATCTGATCTTTTTCGCCGTTTGCATTCCATGCGGTTCTGCCCAGTTGGCGACCGTGATCGTCGAAACCGACCCAGAAGGTGCTAGTGATGACAGGGCTAAAACCACTGAACCAAGTGTCGCGCGATTCGTTGGTTGTACCCGTTTTACCTGCAATATCATGGCGCTTAATCAATTTTGCCGCGCGCCAAGCCGTACCCTGCCAACCCGTGCCTTTACTCCAATCGCCGCCGCCCCAGATCACGCTCTTCAGTGCTTCGGTAATGAGGAATGCCGTTTGCTCTGAAATAATTTGCGGAGCGTAGCGACCAGTTTGTTCGAAACACTGCGCAACAGGTGCACTAGGTTCTGCACTAGAGTCTCCACTTATGCTGAACGCCATAGGATCGCTCGGTGTAACTGGTTGGCTAAGACTTTGGCTAGGCTTACAGGCCAATGTAGGGTTCGCTTTTTCGATAACATTGCTGTAAGCATCTTCTACGCGATCAATATAGAAAGGTTCGAGTAAGAAACCGCCGTTAGCAAATACGTTAAATGCAGTAACTACTTGCAATGGCGTGACTGAAGACGAACCTAATGCAATCGATTCGTTGCGAGGTAAGTCGTTAGGATCAAAACCAAATTCAACGAGTTGAGCAATGGTTTCGTCGAGTCCGACATGTCGCATTGCACGCACAGACATAACGTTAATAGATTGCGCTAAACCCACACGTAAACGAGTGGGGCCGCCATAGATATCGGGTGAGTTTTTAGGGCGCCATGCAGTGCCTTGGCTGATATCGGGTTTATTAATTGGCGCATTATCTATGAGGGTCGCTAAGGTAAAGCCTTTCTCTAATGCTGCGGCATAGATGAAAGGTTTAATATTCGAACCTAATTGACGCTTCGCTTGAGTCACTCGGTTGTATTGGCTTTGGCTAAAGCTATAACCACCAACTAAAGTGCGAATAGCACCATTTTTGGGGTCGAGTGATACTGTTGCGCTGGCGACTTCTGGTACTTGCGATAGTTGCAAATATTGGCCGTTATCACGGATCCAAATACGCTCGCCGACCTTGAGTATGTCAGAAGCTGATTTCGGTACACTACCTTGACGCTTATCAGTAATAAACTTACGTGCCCACTTCAATCCATCCCAAGTAATAACTTTAGTTTCGCCCTTGGCGGTCATTATACTGGCTTGCTGATCTGCAATGCTGATGACTGCGGCGGGTTGCAATTCTTGTACTGAAGCAATCTTGGCTAGTTCAGTTTTGATTTGAGCAGATTCAGGTTTTTCGTCCGTCCACAACACGGCAGCAGGACCACGGTAGCCATGGCGTTCATCATAGGCATAGACGTTATTACGCAGTGCCTGTTGCGCTTTAAGTTGTAGATCCGATGAGATAGTCGTATAGACGTTGTAGCCATTGGTATAGGCCTCTTCTTCACCGTACTTCTGTACCATGTAATCCCGAGCCATTTCAGAAATATAAGGGGCATAGAGATCAATTTCAGCGCCATGATATCTGGCCACCAATGGCTCTTGTAGTGCCGCTTGGTATTCGGTTTGGCTGATGTAGCCGACTTCATTCATCCGCATGAGGACGACATTACGGCGAGCTAATGCACGCGAAGGTGACGTGATTGGATTGAGTGTAGAGGGCGCCTTGGGTAGGCCTGCAATAACGGCCAGTTCAGATAAGCTGAGTTCCTGCACGTTTTTACCGAAATACACTTGCGCAGCAGCCCCAACCCCGTAGGCCCGTTGGCCTAAGTAAATGCGGTTTACGTAGAGCTCTAAAATTTCATCTTTGGTGAGCAACTCTTCAATATGATAGGAGATAAAAATCTCCTTCACTTTACGAATAATAGTCTTATCGCGGGTTAAGAAGAAGTTACGTGCGACCTGCATGGTAATCGTACTCGCACCTTGCTTTTTCTCACCAGTGGTCAACATTACTAATGCGGCGCGAAGCACGCCAACAGGGTCTATGCCGCCATGTTCATAAAAGCGGGCATCTTCGGTTGCGATAAACGCCTGTAGCAGAGGTTTTGGCACTTCGTCTAACGTTAGTGGAATGCGACGTTTCTCACCGAATTGAGAAATAAGTTTGCCGTCACTACTGTAAATACGTAAAGGTGTTTGAAGTTGCACATTTTTTAGTGTTGAAACATCCGGTAAATCCGGCAAAACATAAAAGTATGCTGCCACAATGGCGCCTACGCCCAAAAGGGCTAGACTGAATAGTGCTATAACAATACGTTTTAACCACTTCACCAAAATTTATCCTAATGTTCTGTTAAGTGCGACAGTATATAAGGCGCACACGTCTTGGTGAAGTAAAAACGTGAGACTCACAAAATAGCATTTGTAAAATGATGAAACATTCGATACAAGTAAGTATAACAAGTTGATTTTGTGCTAATCTCTTTTACTGAAATATAAATAAAAAAGTGACAATGGATATGCTTTCAAATTTATGGAAGCGTCAGGCTCCGCAGATGGTGGGAATCGATATCGGTTCCCATGAAGTTAAGGCCATTTTGTTGAGTAAGACTGCTGACGGATACAAAATATTGAGTCATGCCGCGGTACCCATTAAGAAGGGGGCCGTTAACGATCATGATATTCGTGATGCTGATGCCGTTGTTGAATGCCTTAAGCAAATAAAACGTAGCCTGCCTAAATCCGTTAAATATGCCGCTGTTTCTGTTTCGGGTTCTGCTGTGATGACGAAAGTGATCTACATGGATGCCTCCCTTAGTGAGGAAGAAATGGAGGCACAGATAGAAATTGAAGCCGATAACCTTATTCCGTATTCACTCGATGAAGTTAGCATAGATTTTGAAACGCTAAACGTAAACAGTACCGATCCTACTAAAGTTGATGTGCTGTTGAGCGCATGCCGCACTGACAATATTGATGTCAGAGTCGATGCGCTGGATAGCGTGGAACTTGAGGCTAAAGTGGTGGATGTTGAAGGTTACGCTTTAGGTCGAGCTGCCGAGTTAATTCTAGCCCAGCTTCCAGAAGGAGCGAAACATAAAGCCGTTGCTATGGTTGATATCGGCGCGAATATGACGACTTTCTCTGTGGTTGAATCGGGTGAGACGACTTTTATTCGTGAGCAAGCTTTCGGTGGTGAGCAATTTACTCAGTCAATATTATCCTTCTATGGCATGTCTTATGATCAAGCTGAGAAAGCAAAGATTGAAGGCGACTTACCACGAAATTATATGTTTGAAGTTTTGTCACCTTTTCAAACTCAGCTATTACAACAAATAAAACGTACGCTACAGATTTATTGCACTTCCAGCGGTAAAGATAAAGTCGACTACCTCGTATTATGCGGTGGGACATCTAAATTAGAAGGTATGGCTAATTTACTGACGAATGAATTGGGTGTTCACACTATTATCGCCGATCCTTTTCAAGGGTGTTTGCATGCCGATGAGTCTGTTAAAAGTGCGCTGCAACCTACAATCAGCAAATATATGGTTGCTTGTGGCTTAGCATTGAGGAGTTACGGTCAATGGCGAACATAAACCTACTCCCTTGGCGAGAAGAGGCGAGAGAAAAACAAAAGCGCGACTATATTGGTATTTTAGCTGCAGTATTTTTAGCGTCGGCGATTTTAGTCTATGTCGCAGTATCTTTATTAGATGTTATGACCGATGAGCAAAAAGCACGTAACGCTTATTTGCAATCGGAAATCAGTCTGCTTGAAACACAAATTTCTGAGATCAAGAAAATTACTGAACGTAAGAAAGATATTGAGCGGCGTACAGAAATTATTCTTAATCTACAGCAATCCCGTAATTTGCCTACTCACGTGTTAGATGAGCTTGTTCGAATTGTACCTCCAGGAATATATCTGTCTAGCCTAGAGAAAAAGGGCAGTTTGTTGCTGATTGAAGGGCGTAGTGAATCGAACAATAACGTCGCCAACATGATGCGAAAAGTGAAAACATCCGAATGGTTAACCGATCCTAATATGCAGTCGATCGTGACCCAAAATGAAGAGTTACGGCAATTACAGCGTTTTAGTTTGAGAGTCACTATTAAAGGCGCGAGTGTAGATGAGCCTGAGAAAATGACAAAAGGAGCGAGTAAATGAAACTCGATCTAAGTCAATTTAATGATATCGACTTTGAAAATATTGGTGGTTGGCCAAATCAAGTTAAAACCTTTTTCGCGATCCTTTTAGCACTCTGTGTTTTTGCTGCGGGATATTTCTTGGTCGTCTCCGATTCGGTAGATATTTATACCGCAGAGCAAGATAAAGAAGTGCAGCTCAGAGATGATTTCAAGAATAAGTATCAACTTGCGGCAAATTTAAAACTCTACCGAGATCAGCTAGCGACGATGGAAGTGCAGTTTGCAGAGTTACTGAAGATGCTGCCCTCTGAAAATGAAATGCCAGGTTTGCTAGACGATTTAACTTTTGTCGCTACGGATGCAGGACTCAAAATTAATAGTTTGAATTGGGAGGCCGAAATTCAGCGGGATTTCTATATTGAGTTTCCAATTAAAATGTCTGTGACGGGAGATTACCATCAGCTAGGTAGTATGGTGAGTGGTGTCGCTAAGCTGCCGCGTATCGTTAGCCTCCATGATTTCACCATTAAGCGAGACGAAGCCGGCAACTTAGCAATGGATATCTTAGCCAAGACATACCGCTTTAAAGAAGGGGCTGAATTACCGCCTGAAAAACCTGCTAATAAGGGGAAGAAATAATGAAATTCTTACCTTTGTTAGCCTTGAGTCTTTTTTTAATGGGTTGTGTTGGCGATCGTAGTGATTTAGAGCTATTTGTTACTACAACCAAAGCGCAACACGTTGCTCATATCCCGCCCTTGAAAGAGCCGCCAAGATTTGAGCACTTTGCCTATCAAGCCGAGTTAATGCGAAGCCCTTTTGTACCACCTTCGCGTGAGTTAACGGAAGAAGTTGTTGATACCAGCAAAGATTGTTTACAACCGGACTTAAAGCGTCGAAAAGGACGATTAGAAACTTATCCTTTAGATAATTTAAAAATGCGTGGCACCTTAAGTGAAGCCGATACAACTTGGGCGTTAGTTGAAACAAATGACGGCAGTGTTTATCGGATGGGCGTTGGTGAGTATTTAGGTCTGTTTAATGGACGCATTTCTAAAGTTACTTCACAAAATGTCGAAGTAGTAGAATTAATTCCAAATGGTTCAGGTTGTTGGTCCGAAAGGACGAGCAATTTAGAACTTTCTGGAGAATAACGAGCGAAGGATGAGGGAATAATGAAATCTTCTGCCGCGATAAAAGTCCCGTTAATTTCTTCAGGCTTAATCAAGTCTGTTATTGGGATCGCATTGGTATTTGGAATTTTGCCATCGAGTTATGCTGCAAACCGATTAATGGATGTTAAGTACCATGCCTTGGTTGACCATCAGTTAGAGCTAGAGTTGGTATTTGAAGAAGCGGTCACTCCGCCAGTTATTGACTCTAATGCATCGCCTGCAGAGCTCGTATTAACCTTTGATAATAGTATTTCTGGTTTATCTAAGGATCGCTTACCCATTAATCAAGTCGGTGTAACTGACATGATGACTGAGCAGCAAGATACTCGTCTTAAAGTCACCTTAGGTATGTCCAAAGTGAAACCTTACCAAGGTTCAGTCATGGGCAACTCATATCGACTCACTATTAATGATGAGGTTGCAGGCGCTCAGGCTCAGGCAGAAAATCCCTTCGTTAACAGCATTAAAAATATCGATTTTCGTCGTAATGAAAATGGTGGCGGTGAGTTATTAGTCTATTTGAATAACCGCTCGGTTGCCGTTAACGTTGAGCAAGTGGGCGCTAAACTCGAAGTTAAGTTATATAACACTGATATTAATAGTGATCTGCTTTATGTTATGGATGTGAAAGATTTTTCAACACCAGTAAAAAGCTTCGAGACATTTAAAGAAGATCTAACAACGCGCATTTTAGTTGATATTGCTGGGGAATATGAGTTCAGTTACAAGCAAGAGGATAATCTCTTTAGACTCTCGATGAATAAAGTTGAGAGAGTTGCCGCCAAGAAAGATGTTAAAAAATACAATGGCCGTACTTTGTCGCTTAACTTTCAAAATATCCCTGTACGTACTGTTTTGCAGATCATTGCTGACTATAACAATTTTAACTTAGTCACGAGTGATACTGTTGAAGGCAACATCACCTTGAGATTGGATGATGTGCCCTGGGACCAAGCATTAGATTTGATTCTACAAACCAAAGGCCTAGATAAGCGTATCGAAGGCAACATCTTAATGGTGGCACCGAGCGAAGAGTTGGCTATTCGTGAAAGCCAAAATCTCAAAAATAGGCAAGAAGTTAAAGAGCTAGCACCTTTGTATTCTGAGTACTTGCAAATTAACTATGCCAAAGCGATCGATATTGCTGAGCTGCTTAAAAGCGCAGATTCTAGTTTACTCTCGCCACGCGGCTCAGTCGCGGTCGATGAACGTACCAACACTGTACTTGTGAAAGATACGGCAGAAACGATTGAGAACATCCATCGTTTAGTCGAAGTACTCGATATCCCTATTCGTCAAGTGCTGATCGAGTCACGTATGGTAACAGTCAAAGATGATGTCTCTGAAGACTTAGGCATACGTTGGGGCGTAACGGATCAGCAGGGCAGTAAGGGAACCTCTGGTACATTAGAAGGTGCTCAGAGTATTGCCAACGGCATCATTCCAACTCCTGACCAGCGTTTGAACGTTAATTTGCCTGCGGCAGTGACCAATCCAACAAGTATCGCATTCCACGTTGCTAAGTTGGCAGATGGTACTATTCTTGATTTGGAATTGAGTGCGTTAGAGCAAGAAAATAAAGGTGAAATTATCGCCAGCCCTCGTATTACTACCTCTAACCAAAAGGCGGCTTATATTGAGCAGGGTGTGGAGATCCCTTATGTGCAGTCGACTTCAAGTGGTGCAACCTCGGTCACTTTTAAGAAAGCCGTGTTGTCCTTGCGTGTTACTCCACAAATTACACCTGATAACCGCGTTATTTTAGATTTGGAAATCACCCAAGACTCTCAGGGCAAGACGGTTGACACACCAACGGGTCCCGCAGTCGCCATCGATACCCAACGTATTGGCACTCAAGTGCTAGTTGATAACGGTGAAACCATAGTCCTTGGTGGTATTTATCAGCAAAACTTGATCAGCCGGGTGAGTAAAGTCCCTATTCTCGGTGACATTCCCTTAGTCGGTTTCCTGTTTAGGAACACAACAGACAAAAATGAGCGTCAAGAGCTACTTATTTTCGTAACCCCCAAAATAGTCGGTGAGAAGATCTAAGCACTTGCTATGTATCGACTAAAGCCAGCAGTGATTGCTGGCTTTATTATTACTGGAATACAATTCTTTGCATAAATAGCGCACATGGCTTGCCATAGTAGACCCTAAGCTGAGATAATCCTCGGTCAAGTCTCATAAGAGCAAGGTAACATATAGGTCGGCTTGATGTTGAGTCGATATAGGCATACTTTTCAATAAGATTCAGACGTACAAGAAATGGCTGAAAAACGTAATATTTTTCTGGTAGGCCCTATGGGCGCAGGTAAAAGCACAATTGGTCGCCATCTGGCGCAAATGCTGCATTTAGAATTCCACGATTCGGATCAAGAGATTGAACAACGCACAGGCGCTGATATTGCTTGGGTGTTTGACGTCGAAGGTGAAGAAGGCTTCCGTCGTCGTGAAGCTCAGGTTATTGCTGATTTGTCTGAGAAACAAGGTATCGTCCTTGCCACCGGTGGTGGTTCAGTACAAAGCAAAGATATCCGTAATCATCTGTCTGCTCGTGGCATTGTGGTTTACCTGGAAACCACTATCGACAAACAGGTTGCTCGTACTCAAAGAGACAAGCGACGCCCATTATTGCAAGTGGATGATCCTCGAGAAGTGTTGGAGAATCTTGCAGAGATCCGTAATCCATTGTACGAAGAAATTGCCGATGTGATTGTCAAAACCGATGATCAAAGCGCAAAGATCGTCGCAAATCAGATCATTGAGCAATTAGGTTTTTAGGCAGAATTTATGAAGCAAATTCAGGTTGATTTAGGTGTACGTAGTTATCCCATTTACATTGGCCAGAATTTGATGAGTGATGGCGAGACCTTGTCTCGCTACCTGCTTAAAAAACGTATTCTTATCGTCACCAATGAAACTGTCGCGCCTTTGTATCTTAAACAGATACAAGAGACGATGGCTTCGTTTGGTGAGGTAGAGAGTGTTATCCTTCCCGATGGTGAACAATTCAAAGACTTAGCACATCTAGATACTATTTTTACTGCATTGCTGCAGCAAAACTATGGTCGAGATTCTGTGCTGGTGGCTTTGGGTGGCGGCGTGATTGGTGATATGACGGGCTTTGCCGCGGCATGTTATCAACGTGGGATCGATTTTATTCAAATTCCGACAACTTTATTGTCGCAGGTGGATTCTTCCGTCGGCGGTAAAACGGCTGTTAACCATCCTCTTGGTAAAAACATGATTGGGGCCTTTTATCAGCCACAAATCGTGCTTATCGATACTTTATGTTTACATACGCTTCCAGCGCGCGAGTTTGCGGCGGGAATGGCGGAAGTCATCAAGTATGGCATCATGTGGGATGCTGATTTTTTTCAATGGCTTGAAGATAATGTAACGGCGCTAAAAACCTTAGATGCCGAAGCATTAGTTTATGCTATCTCTCGTTGCTGTGAGATTAAAGCCGATGTGGTTAGCCAAGATGAAACTGAGCAGGGCGTGCGTGCTTTGTTGAATCTGGGTCATACCTTTGGTCACGCGATTGAAGCCGAAATGGGCTACGGTAATTGGCTGCATGGTGAAGCCGTGTCAGCTGGCACAGTCCTTGCTGCTAAAACAGCTAAGGCACTGGGGCTTATCGATGAGTCAATAGTTTGTCGTATCATACAGTTACTACAAGCTTTTGATCTTCCAGTGAGTGCGCCGGAATCTATGGATTTCGACAGTTTCATTCAACATATGCGACGCGATAAAAAAGTTTTAGGCGGTCAGATTCGACTGGTGCTCCCAACGGCAATAGGCCGCGCGGATGTGTTTAGTCAAGTCACAGAATCTACCCTTGAACAGGTTATTCGCTGCGCATAAAAACTGTGTGGTGGGCGAGTGACGTTTCAGGGTTCTGTCTTGCTTCCTTCTCAGGAAGCCCTCATACAAAGAATGCATCATGTTGCCAGTTATAGCGATCAGCTGCTGGTGCTTTCTGGTGTCAGCGGTTCAGGAAAAACGACCTTAGTTACCGGATTAGCGACCGATTTTGACGAGTCAAATGCGGCATTTGTGATTTGTCCTATGCATGCCGATAACGCTGAGATACGCCGCAAAATTCTAGTCCAGCTAATTTCATCCCCTATTTTTGACGACGACATTCCCCTCGCCGATACGCTGTTGCGGCTTGCGAGTACGCAAACTAAACCTTTACATATTATTATCGATGATGCGCATTTATTACCTAAGGCGCTCTGGGCTGAGTGTATTATTCTCAATCAGATCCAGTGTGCGGGTAAGAATATTGCCGTCACGCTCACGGTTCCACCGGCATTCTTAGCGGACCTATTGCCACAATTACCCGAGCCATTGCGGCGGCAAATATTGCCTATCAGTATTGAGCCGTTAACCATGCCAGAGCGTGAAGCTTTGTATCAAACATTGCTGAGATACAGCGATCAAAACCCTTTTACGCCAAGGGAAATCGTACGCAGTCAGCTTGAGAAGCAAACGGGTACGCCGCAAGAAGTGGTCAATCTGTTAGATAAAGCCTTGCATAGCCCGCAAGAGAAAACATCTTCTTGGATGAAATATAAAGCTGTGATGGTGACAGCTGTGAGCATGTTGTTAGCGCTAGGTATTTGGCTTGGTGTTACTCAACCATTTTCTGAAGAGCAAGCCCTAGAGACTGCGACTTTTCCTGCGATAGATTCCCCCGTTTTCTTGTCCTATGGGCAAAAAATCTTAGCCCCCTATTTTGCTCTGCGCGCTGATCAATTAAAGTTTGCCGCCGTACCCGTGACAGTTAACGAAATAGAAACATCCAAAGCCAAAACAGAACCGGCTGTCGATCCATTAAGTGAATTCCATGGTGAGGCACCACATCCTGAGCCTGATGATGCAGCCTTAGTGAGTGTTGGTGAAGTGAGTAGCAAGTCTTTTGGTGGTGATGAGCCAACTGTGGATGCAGAGCCTCAAGCTAAAACGGTAGGTGTTCAGTCCCCAGCGCCAGAGGTGGCAAAGGTTGATAAAACAGTTTTGGAACCGCAAAAGCCACTCAAAGGTTATACCGTACAAATAGCGAGTGTTGCTCAGCTAGATACCCTGCGTTCGACATTAAAGAGTCTTGAGAATGTCGAGGGCGTTCGAGTCGCAAAGTATAAACAGCGATGGGTTGTCCTCGTTGGTCACTATAGCAGTAGCAAATTGGCTTCGAATGCGGCGGCGCAATTGGTTAAGGAGTATCGTTTTGAGCAACCTTGGGTCAGAAAATGGGCCGATTTGAAAGATTATCAAGTAGAAGAAAGTCTCTCAAATCGTGAAATTTCAGAATAAACAGAGTACAATCATGGCCTTTATTTTTGTCGGCATTCATCAAGTTAAATGATAAAAAAACACAGAGCCTTCCTTAAGTGGGCTGGCGGTAAATTTAAATTGGTGGATGATTTAGCCAGTTATTTACCCGCAGGAGACCGTTTGGTCGAGCCGTTTGTGGGTGCAGGATCCGTTTTCTTGAATACGGATTATCCTAGCTACCTGCTCTGTGACATTAATCAGGACTTGATCGAGTTATATCAGATAGTGAAGCATCAACCGGAAGCATACATTGCCGCAGCTAAAGCATTGTTTGTCGATGAGATGAATCAAAAGGAAGCTTACTATCAGGTGCGTACCGACTTTAATAAATGTCGCGACCCTTTCCAGCGTTCTGTGTATTTTCTTTATTTAAATCGCCATGGTTTTAATGGCTTATGCCGTTATAACCGTAAGGGTGGCTTCAATGTGCCCTTTGGCTCCTATAAAAAACCTTATTTCCCCGAAAAGGAAATCTGGGCCTTTTCTGAAAAAGCGCAACGTGCTGAGTTTAAATGCATTGGTTACGAAAAAGCCTTTGAGCAGACACGCAGTGGCGATGTTATCTATTGCGATCCACCTTACGCACCGTTATCTACTACATCCAGTTTCACGACATATGTTGGTGCCGGTTTTAGTTTAGACGATCAAGCACTACTGGCTCGTCATTCGCGCCATACCGCGTTAGAGCGTGGTATTCCGGTATTGATTAGTAATCACGATATTCCATTAACTCGCGAGTTATATCGCGGCGCGCATTTAGCGAAAATTCAAGTGCAACGCAACATTAGCCAAAACGGCAGTGGTCGTAACAAAGTGGATGAGTTGATGGCGCTATATGATGAAAACTACGATCCAAAAGACGACTAGTTTCAACATAAATAACGTTTAGCTAAGCACTTGTCCTACGAGAAACATCAGACTTGCCACTAAGATGACAGCTAATACTATGCCCATCACTATGTAGGGCAATGGGGAACTGGTTTGAAAGTCTTTTTTACGATTTTCGCTAGTTTGTACCCCGAAAAAGGCGGCAATGGTACTGTGAAATACTTGCCAAATGCGGCTAAGCATTAATAGGCGAGATGCGACGTAGTGGGCTTGAGATCATCCATAGGTTTATCTTGATGACCATGTAATAGCTCAAGTAGATCGACAAAGTGGAACTGACTCGAACGGTTTTTACCTGTAAGCCACGTTTTCCAGCTTAAGGTTTGTGCTTGATCGGCGCAGCGATTATTAGGGTGGCTACTGGGCAGTGCATTGTTGTAACGAGTGTCATTGCTACAAGCGCAAGATGCAGTTTCGGTATTTTCCGTAAGTTTTTCAACGCCCAAAGCTAGCGTGGCCACTACAACTGCAGTAAATGCCAACATCATAGATGACTTAAATGTCACCGACCTAACATAGTGTGAAAACTGACTAAACCGCTCCATCATAACGCTTCCTTTGGAATGAACCAGCACTGCGCCTCGAGTATAACAAACTCGCTTAGTTTATGAACAAAAAATTATCAATTCCAGCCAAAATGCTCGGAAATATTAGCTTATTTTACCGAATCTAAGCCCCAATTTACTGCGATAGCTGCAGAGTGTGCTGCTTTGCTGACATAGGCACAGCGGATCAATTGCCAGAAATGTGGCTTTAGCTATAGAGGCTTAGCTTGGCTCAGGGTAAAATAAGGCACTTTTTATCCAAATAGCAGCGAGTGTTTTATGCGTCCATTCTTGATTGCTCCATCAATTTTATCTGCCGATTTTGCCCGTTTGGGTGACGATGTAAAAGCTGTGTTAGATGCGGGAACCGACGTAGTACATTTTGATGTGATGGATAATCACTATGTTCCTAACTTAACGATTGGCCCTATGGTGTGCCAAGCACTGCGTAACTATGGGATTACCGCTGATATTGATGTGCATTTGATGGTTAAGCCAGTTGATCGTATCGTGCCTGATTTTGCTAAAGCGGGCGCGTCTATTATTACTTTCCACCCAGAAGCTTCTGAGCACGTCGATCGCACACTTCAGCTCATCAAAGAGTGCGGTTGTAAGGCAGGTCTCGTGTTTAATCCTGCGACACCACTGCATTATCTTGACCATGTGATGGATAAGCTCGACGTGATCCTATTGATGTCAGTGAATCCTGGTTTTGGTGGTCAATCCTTTATTCCATCAACCTTAGATAAGCTGCGCCAAGTGCGTGCGCGTATTGATGCCAGTGGTTTTGATATTCGCTTAGAAGTCGATGGCGGCGTTAAGGTCGACAATATCGCCGAAATCGCGGCCGCCGGTGCGGACATGTTTGTTGCGGGCTCGGCTATTTTCGGCAAGCCCGATTATAAGGCCGTTGTTGATGAGATGCGTGCCGAGCTTGCTAAAGTTGGGGCATAGCCATGTGGGATAAGATTAAAGCGATTGCGTTTGATCTAGATGGCACGCTGATTGACAGTGTGCCTGACCTAACCGTTGCCACGCAGGAAGCCTTAGCCGAGTTAGGTTTGAAGAGCTGCTCTGAGGCGCAAGTTCGTACTTGGGTCGGTAACGGTGCAGAGATGTTGATGCGCCGTGCTATGAGTCATACTTTGGGTACGGATGTTGAGCAAACAACCCTTGATGCGGCTATGCCGATTTTTATGCATCATTATCAAGAAAATCTTGAAAAGCACAGTGCGCTGTATAGCGACGTGCATCAAGTGCTGCAAACTTTGTTTGATGCAGGCTTTAAGTTAGCGGTTGTCACCAATAAACCCTATCGTTTTACCATGCCATTACTCAATGCTTTTGGGATTAACGACTTTTTCAGCTTAGTGTTAGGTGGCGATACCTTAGCTAAGATGAAGCCCGACCCTTTGCCGCTGCAGCATTTATTGCATGAGTGGCAATTGGAGAAAACTGAGTTATTGATGGTCGGCGATTCTAAAAACGACATTTTAGCGGCGAAAGCGGCTGGGATAGCGTCAATCGGCTTGACCTACGGCTACAACTACGGTGAAGATATTGGGCTCAGTGGCCCAGATGCCGTATGTGAGCAATTTAGTGAGATTCTGAACTGGGTAAAACCTACCAAGTAATGGGGGTTACCTGTTTTTTAGTCGATTTTTTTAGTCTTTTTATATATAGATAGTGGAGCAATGACGTAATGACCAAACCCATAGTACTCAGCGGTGCACAGCCGTCCGGCGAATTAACCATAGGTAACTACATGGGTGCATTGCGTCAATGGGTTGCGATGCAAGATAGCCACGACTGCCTGTATTGTGTAGTTGATTTGCATGCCATTACTGTGCGCCAAGATCCTAAAGCGTTGCGCGAAGCGTGTTTAGATACCTTAGCCCTGTATTTGGCCTGTGGCGTCGATCCTAAAAAGAGTACAGTGTTTATCCAGTCACAGGTGCCACAACATACGCAATTGGGTTGGGCATTAAACTGCTATACCCAAATGGGTGAGTTGAGCCGCATGACTCAGTTTAAAGATAAATCACAAAAGCACGCCAACAACATCAACGTGGGTTTATTTGGCTACCCAGTGTTGATGGCGGCGGATATTCTGATTTATCAAGCGAACGAAATCCCCGTTGGCCAAGATCAGAAGCAACACCTTGAGTTAACGCGTGATATCGCTACTCGCTTTAACAATGCCTATGGTGATACTTTCACCATTCCTGAGCCTTTTATTCCTGAACTTGGCGCTAAAGTCATGTCGCTGCAGGAGCCGCTAAAGAAGATGTCTAAGTCAGACGATAACCGTAATAACGTTATCGGCCTGCTAGAAGATCCGAAATCAGTGCTGAAGAAGCTGAAAAAAGCCATGACAGACAGTGATGAGCCGCCAGTCGTGCGTTTTGATGTGGATAATAAACCGGGTGTTTCTAACCTGCTGAGTCTCATGTCGGGTGTGACAGGGCAAAGCATTGCGAGCCTAGAAGCCGAGTTTGAAGGCAAGATGTATGGTCATTTGAAAGGTGCAGCAGGTGAAGCGGTTGTGAGCATGTTAGAGCCACTGCAAGAGCGTTACCGCGCGATTCGTAGCGATCGCGCTTACTTAGACCAAGTGATGAAAGCTGGTGCACAGAGTGCGCAGGCGCGCGCCGAAGTGACCCTGAAGAAAGTGTATGAGAAGATTGGTTTGTTAGTGTAATCAATCGATCGATAAATTAAGCCGACGTTCGCGTCGGCTTTTTTGTGCCTGTAAATTCATCCTAAGCCTGTGATTTTAGCCAAGATGAGAAAGCGGCAATCGCAGGTTCTGATAAACGGCGTTGCTTACAAAAGAAGGTAAATTCAAATCCGGTATGTACATCGGGCAGATTCAAGGTGACTAAACGCCCCGTTGTGATATCGCCAGCCACCATAAAGTCCGGCGCTAGGGCTAAGCCTTGGCCAGCAATCGCCGCTTCAATCGCCATCACAATATGACTAAACACATGCTGTTGTTCGTTATCGAGTGGTATTTGGTGCGCCGATGACCACTTGTGCCAGTCGAGCCCTAATGGTCCTTCATCAACCACCAGCAGAGCTTGTTGCTGGAAATTACTCAGGCTTATATCGCGCCATTTAAGGTAAAAACTGGGGCTGCATACAGGAATTAAACGCTCTTTGTGCAGTAACTGTTGCCAATAACCACGTTGATTTAGCTTACCGGCGATGAAGATATCCGCGGTGCTGGTGCTTAGATCAGGATCTTGGGTGATCATCTCGAGGCGGATTTTCACGCTCGGATATTGGCGGCGAAAATCGGCGAGTCTTGGGATCAACCATTTTACTGAAAATGAGCTGTAAACGGCCAGGCAGAGTTGTTGATTTGGCGTATCGCGTACTTTTAAGTTGAGGTCGCTTAACTCGTTGAATATCCGCTCTAACTCTAGAAATAGTCCGTGCCCCTTAGGCGTTAACTGCAGTTTACGCCCCTGACGGTCGAACAGTTGCTCGCCAAAATACTCTTCTAATACTCGCACTTGGTGCGACACTGCACTTTGGGTGATGCACAGTTCATCGGCGGCCTTAGAAAAATGCTGCTGTCTGGCGGCAGCTTCAAACACTTGTAGAGCGCGTAATGGCGGGAGCTTTCTCATGATTTTCAATATCTAAAGGCTTTAGTATGAATTTAATTCATCTAGCATGAGAAAGCATCATTTCAGCTTAAGTTTTGCGAGGATTATCATGCCGCCATTGAGATTTATGGATGTTAAAAAATGCAACGCCCAGTAGTTATTGGTTTGATTTTATTGATAGTAGGTAACCTATTCAGTGCCTTCTATGATGTATCGATCAAGTGGTTACCGGACGATGCGAGTGCCTCGACTTTCCTCCTTGTCAGGCAAATCTCTTCAGTATTTATGTTGTTGCCAGTGTGGCTGTATTCGCAGCGTCCGATGACGACACATATCTCAGTTCACCTTTGGCGTGCCAACATTGGCTCAGTTGGCGCGCTTTTTTTAATTATTGGCTTAATGGCATTACCGCTCGCGACAGTTAGCTCATTGTTTTACTCCGCACCGCTAATGATTATTTTGATGGGGTATTTCTTCCTGAGCGAGAGGATCACCGCTGCTCAGACAATCTGTACTGGCTTAGGTTTTGTCGGCATCTTGATTATCCTGCGACCGAGTGAGATGAACTGGTACGGCATTGCTGTGCTGTTTTCTGCTTTTACCTTTGCAGTGAATCAGTTAGCACTTAAAAAAGTACCCCATGCTGAGCATCCCGTGCTAACGCTAATGCTATATAACTTGCTGGGTATTCCGGCAACGTTAGTGATTGCAGCGTTTCAGGGGATTGAGGGTTTGAGTTGGGAGCTTGTGGGCGTGGCCTTGCTGAGCAACGCATTTTTATTGGTTTATCACTGGTTTTGTGTGTTGGCTTACCGCAAGGCCCAGGCGAGTGATATCGCGATTGCGGAATACACAGGCTTGTTGTTTATTGTCTTTTTAGGCTGGTTGTTGTTCGATGAATGGTTGGATAACTTAAGTTGGCTCGGTGCCGCCTTAATCGTATTGCCTTCGTTGTTTTTACCTTGGCTAGGATCGCTCCTATCAAAATCGGCACCTAAGATAGCAGATACACTCACGGGAAAATAACCGCGAGGGTTAAAGCCTAAGTGGGCGAGTTAGCTCACCACTTAGGCTCAAGTTTTAAATAGGTAAACTGCAAAATTACTTAGCATACTCAAATACTTTCACCACTTTACGCACGCCAGCAGTATTACGGGCGATATCAACAGCTAAGTCTGCTTGTGAGCGATGAATAACCCCCAGCAGGAAGACTTCACCATTTTCAGTGATGACTTTAATGCGAGTCACATCCAAATCTTTTTCGTTCAGCATGCGGCCCTTCACTTTGGTTGTAACCCAAGTGTCATTGCTGCGGGTGGTGAAAGAGGTTGGATTGCCAATGCGGATTTGATTATGTATTTTGCCGCCGAGCTTAAGATCTTGTACGACCTTGATGGCTTTATCCCTTAACGTAGAGTTAGGGGCTTGGCCTATCATAAGTACATTGCCATTGACGGATACACCTGTGATATTCGTTTGTTTTTTAAGATCTTCTTGCTCTAGCAGTGCGCTGGTGATCTTAAAATCGGTATTGGTATCATCAAGCTGAGTCTTAACAGTACGTTCGTCGTTGGCCATCATAGCGCCACTGACTGCGCCCACCATAACGGCACCGGCGCAGCCTTGAAGCAGCAAGCAAACCATTAACAGCGGGGCAGCGTGTCTCATTGCTGCTCGTCCTGTGGGAAGAGGGTGCGGTCAATATTGTCACACAGGCAATGGATCACCAGTAGGTGCACTTCTTGGATACGTGCAGTGACATTTGAAGGTACGCGGATTTCCACATCGTTCACGCTCAGTAGGCCAGCCATAGCGCCGCCATCTTTACCTGTTAGCGCTACGATAGTCATGTCGCGGCTTAATGCGGCTTCAATGGCTTTAATCACGTTACCTGAGTTACCACTGGTCGAGATTGCTAGCAGAATGTCGCCCGGTTGACCTAAGGCAAAAATCTGTTTTGAGAAAATCTCATCATAGCTATAGTCGTTGGCGATAGCTGTGATGGTTGAAGTATCGGTAGACAGAGCGATGGCTGGTAAGGGTGGACGCTCAATCTCGTAGCGGTTTAGCAGTTCTGCTGAGAAATGTTGCGCATCACCAGCACTGCCGCCGTTACCGCAAGCAAGGATTTTATTGCCACCCAAAAGACAGTGCACCATCATCTCGGCCGCTTTGGCGATGGATTCTGGCAGTGCTTCGGCTGCATCGATTTTTGTCTGGATAGATTCAGTAAAGCTGTCTTTAATGCGTTCTAACATGGATAAATCCTTTCAGGATAAAGTGTTGCTATCATGCCATATTTCCACAAGCGTGTTGAGGCACAGACGTTAAAATAATTTGTGTAGTCACTCTTTCACTATTGGCGCTTAAAAGGCATCGACCAGCCAATGAATTTGATCGGCTTCCATGGCGATGACATCGAAACGACAGGGCACATCGAGTCTATTGAGTTGTAAATAGTGGCTAGCCGCTTTGCGAATTCGCGAAATCTGCGCGCTGCTTAAGGCCTGTAATGCGCCGCCATATTGATTTGCCGAACGATACTTCACTTCGACAAATACCCAATGGTTTTTATGGCGCATGATTAAATCAATTTCCCCAAACGGATAGCGGACATTACGTTCGACAAAAGTTAAGCCTTGTTGTTCAAGGTAACGTTGGGCGTGCGATTCTGCCTGCTGTCCGAGTGTCATAACTGGCGGAAGCTACCTCTTTCATAACGTCCCCAGCTTAATTGGCGGTTGACTATGCCATCTGGACTGACAGATAAAGCACCACTGCGACCATTGAATTGATAACCCGTGAATGAGCGCATTTGCGCCAAACGGCCGATCAAATCCATTGCATCATAACCCATAACAAACAAACGTTTCTGACTGTTATTCCAGCCCGAAAATAGTGTGTTGACCATCAGATTTTCTTCGCCGTTTTGCATTAGCCAAGGTGCGTCGCTTAGGGTCAGGTTATTTAAATCCTGCGCCGTTTGTGTGCTTTCATTTTCAACTCGGCTGCGGCTTGAGGTATATAAAGGCACAGGTTGTGTGAAAACGCTAAAGTTGACGTCGATAAAGGCCTTGAGCAGGGTTAGATCCTGTGGCGTTGAAATCATATAAATGGCATCAATATCTTGGCGTGAACGGAAGTCGGCTTGTACTGAATTGCCTAACAGCTCTTTAATACGGGCGATCCGCTCTTGGCTATCGCGCACGCCAAGGGCATCTTGTACTGTGGTGCGCATTTTATCACCGCCATCGAAGTAGTGAACTTCGACAGGGTTATCGCTCTTTTTTTTCCATGCTTGAATAAAGCTTTCGGCCATGCGTTTGCCAAGGGCATCGTTACTGGCGAGCAGTAACGGCATAGTTACGCCATCTTGATATAAATGCTCCGCCGCATCGGCCGCCTCTTGTGCGGGAGATAATGCAAAGTAGAACCTATTCGGATCGGGGGTGAACTTATCAACTTGATTTAAGAATAGTTGTGGTACAGGCGCAGCAGGTGCTGTTGCTGTATTGGCCGTTTTGTCTGGGTTAGCAGTATTAGTCACCGTATTAGTGACGGCTGTGTTTGCCGCATTGATCACTTGCAGTTGTTCAATTTCAGTAGGCAATAATGGGCCAATAATAAATTCGGCTCCCGCAGTTAGCGCCTGTTGGTAAGCGCTGGCAGCATCGTTTGCCGTGTCATAAAAGTTGACTGCGACTTGGTCATTTTGCTTGGCCATGTAACTGGCTAATATGCCTTGGCGAATTGCATTGGCAGCGTTAGCTCTTGAGCCTGTCAGCGGCAACAGCACAGCAATGTTTTTTGGCGTAAATGGCTTAGCGTTTAAGGCTCTGTCAAGATCGGCGGGCAGCTTAGCCGCTGCAGGATGATAAGGATTTTGTTTTTGCCATTCGCCTAAGTAGCGAACTAACTGTGTCGGATCGACAGCATAATGCTTCGCGATATAAGCCAATTGCAACCAACCCGTAAACACAGGAGTCTTAGCATCTTTGGTAAAGGCTTTTAAGGTTTGTTCGTGCATTGGCTGCAGAACTTGCCAAATCGCGTTATTCACCTCGTTGGCTTGGGCGGGGGGCAAGTAAGTCGTCAGTAAACTCAGTTCACGCACTTGCTCAATAGGTTGTTTATTCAATTGATATAAATGTGCCTTGAATTGGTGATAGGCCGTCATCTGCCAGCTTGGCAAACTCCAATTGCTTGGATAATTGAGAACTTTAAGTGCATCACTATAGGTGGACGTGTGTTCAAGCACGCGCGCGGTCAAGTATTTATGTTCGGCCAGAAATGTTGGGCTCTGATTCAAGCTTGGCTGTATCGATTTTAGTAGCTTCTGCGCCGCTGCGTAGTCGTTGGCATTGATATAGGCATGGGCTGCGAGCAGCAGATTAGTATCGCGCTGCTGCGGATCTTTGCTATTGGCGGCTTGTGCCAAATACACATTGGCCGACAAAGGTGCAGATGCTAAAGAGGTGGCCACTGTGGGTGCAGTTCCGGTCGAGGTGGGCGTTGAAGTGCCACAACCCGCCAAGATTACCGATAAAATGGCCACGGAAACGAACTTAGTTGTATTCAGGCTTTTTAACACTGGGCTTCACTCTGGTAAGATGCAGCCTCTAGTTTAACCTTCTCTCGCGCTTGACGAAAGTCTTGGCACTGTCATTACAGAGGTATATATGGACCAAAGCGTCGCACTCTACATAGTTCCTACTCCCATAGGTAATTTGGGCGATATGAGCTCACGGGCAATAGAGGTGCTGAATCAGGTTTCATTGATCGCCTGTGAAGATACTCGCCACAGCGGTAAGTTATTGAGCCACTTTGGTATTACTACAAAAACTACGGCGCTGCATGATCATAACGAGCGTGCTCGTGCCCAGTGGATTGTCGATCAGCTTGCAGCTGGGCTGTCGATTGCATTAATTTCAGATGCGGGTACCCCGTTGATTTCCGATCCGGGTTATCACTTGGTCTCCCATGTGCGCCAATCTGGGTTTAATGTGATCCCTTTGCCCGGCCCTTGCGCGGCAATTACCGCCCTGAGCGCCTCGGGTTTGCCATCGGACCGTTTTTCTTTCGAAGGTTTTCTGCCCTCTAAAGAAAAAGCCCGCGCTGATAAGTTATTAGCATTGAAAGAAGATCCGCGCACGCTGATATTTTATGAATCACCCCACCGCATTGAGCACAGTCTAACGACTATGGTTGAAGTGCTTGGTGGCGAACGCCACGTCGTCATGGCGCGTGAAGTGACCAAAACCTTCGAAACTTTTTTATCTGGCCCTGTCTCAGAGGTGCTTGCCACCGTAAGTACTGACCCGAATCAGCAGAAGGGTGAAATCGTGCTTATGGTGCATGGCTACCATTTGAGTGATGACGAAGCGATTCCCACCGTCGCTATTAATACGCTCAAACTCTTATGTGAAGAATTACCATTGAAGAAAGCCGCAGCAATTGCCGCGCAAATTCATGGACTTAAAAAGAACGCTCTGTACAAATACGGCCTAGAGTCTGATTTATAAGCGCTAAAACGGTTACGAGCGGATTATCTGTGGTGCATCAGGGTGGCTTAGGCTATAATCCGCGCCGAGTTGGCCAGACAGTCGCCGCGTTCGCAAGAACGGGGAGGAAAGTCCGGGCTCCAAAGAGCGGGGTGCCAGGTAACGCCTGGGCGGTGCGAACCGACGACAAGTGCAACAGAGAGTAGACCGCCTGCCTGATTTATCAGGTCGGTAAGGGTGAAAGGGTGCGGTAAGAGCGCACCGTGCGGCTAGCAATAGTTCGTAGCAAGGTAAACTCCACCCGGAGCAAGACCAAATAGGGTTCCGTATGGCGTGGCTCGCGTTGGAACCGGGTAGGTCGCTTGAGCCTGTGAGCGATTGCAGGCCTAGATGAATGACTGTCCAAGACAGGACCCGGCTTATCGGCCAACTCACCTCATTCAACAAAAAGCCCGTTTGTCGTAATGACAAACGGGCTTTTTGTTTTTTAATTTATACGGTAATGATAAATTTTATTTGATTAACTCATTAAAAAAATAAGAGTTATCTCGTTCTCCCGGCCCTTCAGTCTATCGCTTATTTAGCTTTCAGTTTAGCCGCCATTACAGCCATTTCTCGCCTTTCTTCGTCGCAGGTAAAAATTACTCAATGCAGGTAACATCTACCGTTAACTGGGAGGGTTAATAGAAATAAAGTAGTTATAACTTATTGTTTTTATGCGTTTATATTGTTTGGTATAGCCATTGCATTGGTTTGTACGCAAAGTGCAGCATCTTGTTGCATTGCACAGTGTTCACCAAGGAGGCTTTCTATGGCCAGTTCAAAAAGCGTAGCAGAACAAACTAACAGTAAAGATAGCGGTGCTTTAAATTCACCCACAACAGCGAAAGCAACTGAAGTGACGCACCATGCCGTTGATGCAGTGGCAGAGAAAGCCGCAGTTGCAGAAGACACTTTGCGTAAAACGGCAGCTAGCTCACAGGAAACTCTGGCGCTCAAGCAGGAGGAAATCAAATTACAACTGCAAAGTTCTTATAGCAAAACCCGTGAGTTGGCAGCGCAAAATCCATTGGCCACAGCTGGGATTGCCTTTGCCGCTGGTGTGGTATTAACGGCTTTATTGCGCCGTCGCTAAGGTGGATTTATGCAAAACCGTGCAAGGTCAGAGGCGCCAGAACAAAGGCCCGTCCAGCATAGTGCGCAAACCGCCAAAACTGGGCAGACAGCATCAGCTGCTGCCCAGCATAAAGTTATTGACCAGGCAATGGAGCAACTGGCTGAAATAGCTGTTCTTAGCAGTTCAGTGAAGCAAGCCTATCTCGAGCAGTTGAAGTTGGCTGGGGAAATAGCAACGGCAGAATGGCGGTTAACAGGGCGTAGCCTGATTATTGCTGCGGCTTTAGTCGTCTGTTTTGGTACTGGCATTACGTTATTCTGGGGCAGTATTTTATTGCTGTTGGGCTATATGCTGTTTCAATTGAGCGGTTCGTTATTGGCCACTGTGATCGCTTTGGTGGTGCTACAGTTTGTTTTATTGCTTTGGTGTTGGCGTAGTCTTGGCTATGTGCTGTCACAAACTGGCTTTTCGAAGACTTGGCAGCAATTACAGCTTTTGCTCTCGACTCGAGAGTCGGAATATCAAAAATAGGAGGTGCGAGTATGCTAATTCAACAGTTACTTAAAAAACAGCAGTTGAAGCTGACTGTACTGACGGAACAAGGCCAGTTGCAGCATGATTTATTACTGATGAGGAAACGACAATTAGCGCAAAGCGGTCGTGATTTTATAGGATCGACGCCAGGTTTAATCGTCAGTTTTAGCCTTGGCTGCCTGTTTCAAATGCGCCACAACAGCACTGTAAAACTACTGCGTAGCACCTTTGGTTTGCGTTGGATTACCAAACTCATCGCTTGAGAATGATGTAAATGCTGTGGTTTTTACCTTAATGATTTCCATTGGTGCGGGTATGGGGTTCACTGCTATTAGTTGTCGTCAATGCCGCTACAATCATGCCTCGAGTCAGTAAGTGTAAGTATTTTGCTTGTTGTATAGGGCAAGGTGTGGGACTGGCGATAAGTTGTTGAATTTGGCTTAAATAAAGAGCTGCTATGCTATGGGCTAATGTGTAGCTTGGAATAATAAATTCGTCAGTGTTGAAGGTGTTGATCAATTTATTTTCGATATGTTGCACAAGTTTAGTTTGTAATTGTTTAGTTGCTGCATCGAGGTCGCTACCTAGTCTAAATGACATGGAACGGCGAAACATGCTGTTTCGGCTAAAAGTAATAAGCAGTTTTTCCAATGAGGGTGGTGTGTTGGTTGAAAGCCAGTCTTCGGTTGACTGAAGATCTGCGAATATATCTTCAAAAATATTTTGATGTAGTGCAATAAGAATATCCAACTTGCGTTTGAAGTAGCGATAAAACGTCGTGCGCCCGACATCGGCTTTGTGCGCAATATCTGCCACTGCAATATCACGATAATCTTGTTGTTTAAGCATTTCCTTGAAAACGTGGAGAACCTTGAGCATCGCTCGCGGGCTTTGTTTTATGCGCATGTGGGGCTTGGTGTGCATACTGGATTTTGCTCCAAATTCAATTCAGGCGTTTGATTATACATTAGCCTCAATGGCTCTTGTGTTGTGATTTTTGCTTAAGTGGAACAGATAGGCTCAGGTGTGCCATTTGAAACATTCGGGCGAGTTTGTGCCTGATGGTTAGGAATAATGGGCTTTATAGTGACGGTCATAGGGTTAACTGCAACGACAGTGTTTCCTAAAATATGAAATTGTCACTACCGATGGAGAATCTATGATGAGTGAAAATATTGAAGCGGCTCAAAGTGATCAAACAAATAATCCAATCAAGCACAAATTAAGAGTAGGTATTTTCCTTTATCCCGGCATGACGATGCTCGATGCCTATGGGCCACTACAGTTTTTAGCCTTTGTGCCATCATTTGAAACCTTCACTTTTGCGAAAACCAGCACGCTATTACCCTGTGATGCGGGCGTTAACTTACAGCCTAATTACGATTTCGATAATTGTCCGCCGATAGATATCCTTTTAGTGCCTGGGAGCGCAAATCCTTTGACGCAAATACAGGATGAGAAAGTCATTTCTTTCTTAAAACGCAAGGGGGAGCAAGCGCAATACATTACATCTGTATGCACTGGTGCCTTGATTCTTGCGGCAACAGGTTTACTTAATGGTTATCGCACGACCACTCACTGGGCTTATGCTTCAGTGTTGGCACAATATCCTCAAATTACCTTTGAAAATAAACGTATTGTGATTGACCGTAATAGGATCAGTGGCGGCGGTATTACTGCAGGGCTCGATTTTGCTTTGGCACTCATTGCCAATATAGAGGGTGAACAACAGGCTAAAACACTGCAGTTATTGTTTGAATATGATCCTAAACCTCCCTTTAATTGTGGTTCTCCCTTATTGGCAGACGCTTCTTTGGTACAGAGGGTTGAGCAGGAGGTTAGGCAGATAGCGTCAGGATTATTTTAGGCCACAAGGCGTCAAGGATTGTCTTAAAAAGTACATAGTTCATACGATTATTATGTACCTTAGGTTTAAAAACTGCTTTTCACTAGGAATCGCCATTCCCAGCTGTTTACTGACTCGCCGCCCGTATAAGGGAGTGAAAAATCAATATGGGCTACGTTGCCATAGCTGGATCGAGAGGAATAAATCCGCGCGCCTATGCCTATGCTACCCAGTGGACCGCTGACTTCGTTATTCTCGGCGAGTTGACCGCCGGAAGCTTGACCCAGATCGGCAAAGACTGCCCAGCCTAATTCAGCCAGTTGGTATAAGTTGATATTGGGGTAATTGCGAATCTCGGCGGTCAGTAACCACTGATTATCCCCTTGTTGGTATTCGTTTGGATAACCGCGCACGCCAGTTTCATCCCCTAATCCTTTTGTTAGATCCAGATAAGTGTTCTGTGAAAGGCTAGCCCAAGCTTTGCCATAAGCCGTCCACTTAGGATGAATTTGATAGAAGTATTCGGCTTGAACATCGACCTTATAAGTATCTTTTTGAGTGGTGCCGATAGTGCTTGTTCCCCCCATTTCTAACAGCCACAGTTGATCGTCAAACTTATACCCGCCAGTACTTTGCCAGTTAACGTGGTAGCCTAAGGGATTGTTATCACCTATATCATTGGTTTCTATGCCGAATTGTACATAGTGATGCCAACCTAAGTTAAAGTCTTCATTGTTGGTGATCAGGTGAACATTATTCAGTACGTGGAAATCATCTTCGATAAACTCGTACGCGACCCAAGGGTACATAAAGTCCCTGTCTTGAGGGAGCATGGACGTAGGATAGCGCTCAGAATGGGCAAACTCGTGCTTGTCTTGGGTGACACCAGTAATAAAGCGAGAAAGGTGCTGACTGTTTTTATTAATTAACCAGCCATATTGCAGATTGAGATAGTCGACTGTGTGTGTGAACTCATTCACCTCTTGCCCATTTTGTCTGAGGGTATCTGTACGGTTATCGTCTAAAAACTCCGCCGAATACATGGTACTCGTATTGAGGGAATAGAAGGGCTTACTCACATAAACGTGTTTAGCTTGGCCGTCGCTATTGTTGTAGAACTCAGCGGCAACTGTGCCGTGTTCAATAATGCTGAGCGGAGCTTCGAAAGCAAATTTATAGCCATTCCGGGATTCATTGGATTGATATTTAAGTCGAGTGCGGATCCCCGTTCCAAGCAAGTTGTCTTCTTTGAGCCCGAAGGAGTAACGGGTGTCGCCACCTGAACTACTCAAACTCGCTGTCGGTAATAATGACCAATTATCCCAGGTCTCCACCACCACGGACTCAACGGATGGATCGACATCGGCTTGGGGATCTTTTTCTGCGATATAAATTTTCGCATCGCGAATGTAAGGCATTGCCCGCAAAAGTCGTTGGGATTCGTCGAGATCTTTTTGTGTGACAGTATCATTTTCGCTGAAGGTTAGATTATCGAGAACCACATATTCTTTGGTATTGATATGCAGGGCGTTAGCCCAGCGGTGAATGAAAAAAGCATCGGGATCTGACTCATCAAAAATGGGGTTGTTGACCACCACAATCTTGCTGACTTTTTGTTTTGTTTGATCTTGGTTTGCGGGATCGGCGAGCTTAGCCTCTTCTGCTTGGGCAACTCTGATTAGGTTGCCAACACAACAAGATAGGATGCATGCATACTGAAAAAATTTCTGCATAAAAGGCCACTCCCATGAAATCGACGACTGCAGCGAAAACAATTTCACGTTGCAATTCACAATTTAATAACACATGGAAAACGAGTGTTAGTCAAGGAAACATTTTAATAAGTTTCTTATTTTACTTAAGGTTAGCTTAAGATTATCTTGAGGTAGCGGCTGGGCGTGGGCTCCAGCCGGATTAGCGATTGTTACAGTGTACGCCTAGGTGGGACAGCGACGTTAGCAAAGATGAGCCCCGCAATCAGCGACATAAAAATCAAAAAGATTTGCGAGCCTATGTGCGACTGATTGAGCATGGTCTCACCTGAGATCAGTGCATTGAGTCCGATATAGGTTTTACTGCCGGGGACTAAGATCACTATTCCCTGCAACAGGGCGATGGAGGCTGGCGCCTTCATCCAGCGGGCAAAGAGGTTAGAATAAATTCCTACTGCCAAGGCACCAAAGAAGATCCCCACCGAATCACCAAAATAATGTCCGCCGAGCATGGCTGAGAAAAACGCCACTATCCCAGCCAATACGCCCCAAGGCGAATCTTGCATCCGTGCTTTGAAGATAAAAACCAGCGCCATAGATAGAATCGGAACCGCCGACCATATCGCCCAGCGAGGTAAACCCTCTGGTTCAATATGAATCGCTTCGCCGAACATAGCTTTACCGATTGCCATGCCGAGCACTGCGCCAAAGTACAGCTTAAATAATTGCATGCTCGCATCCATGATGCGCGCCGTGCCAGAAATCAAATCCCGTGCGGCGAGTTCGGCTAAACCTAAGGTTAAGGCTAAGCCGGGAATAAAAATAATAATGGAGGAGAGGATCACTACTGGGATATTAATATTTGGATCGATACGCGCTATGCCACAGGCTGCGATGGCGCAAAGGATAGTGGCGAAGGGTTCGAGCACTTCGGCCATGCGGGCCGAGCGTTCGGCACGGTATACCAAGCCATAGACGAATAAGCCTAATAATCCTGACCAAAATACATCGTTCCAACCCGTGCCCATCAGCATAGCGAAAGCGGCGGCAGAAGTTCCAAAAGAAAAGCAAGTTAATACAGGGCCATAGGGGTTGGGTTTATTGGCGATTTCTTCTAAGCGATCTAAGGCCTCGGCCAAAGTGCGTTTACCTGAGGTTAACTCATCGACCAATTCATCGGTGCGGGCGAGTGAGCCTAAATCGAGTTCACCAGGCTTAACTCGAGCGACATGGTTATATTCTTGATCGGTATCATGTTGCAAAACGAAGGTCATCGACGTCGGAGAAATAAGGAAATAGCCTTCGATACCTAAGGTGCGAGCAACGGTTTGTAAGTGGGTTTCTAGACGATAAGCGGGTGTGCCAAACTTATGCAAGGCTTTGCCTAGCTTTATGATAAATCTGCGTTTTTCGATAAACTCGTCGTTATCCAATCGGGGTATTCACTGTATAAAAAGTTGTAGGGATTAACGCGCGCATATTAACCTATATTGTCTATAAAAGGTTAACGGCTTTTAACCTTAATACAAATAAATTGCTGATTTTTTGCAGCTCGGGCTATAGTCAGCTTTTTGATAAGGGGAAATATGCATGTCTTTGATGGTAACGGGTCTTTACGCTAGCCTCACAGGGCTATTAATTGTCGCTTTAGCTTATCGAGTAGTGAAATTAAGGCGAGGTCAGAAAATCGGCCTAGGCGATGGTGGTAACAGCACCTTAGCTTTGGCTAATCGAGTACATGTTAACCTGATCGAAAATGCGCCTATCGTATTGATTTTAATGCTGGTGGCCGAAGCGGGTGGCTTGCCTGCATTTTATTTACACTGTTTTGGGACTGTGTGGATAGTGGCGCGCTTACTTCATGCTATTGGCTTAACTCAAGGCCAAGGTGGTTACCATTTTGGTCGTTTTTGGGGCGTATTGCTCACTTGGCTAGTGATTATCAGTTTGGCGTTGGTGAATTTGTTGCATTTTGCTCAAGGTTTAGGAAAGGGTCTCTAGGCTCGCAGGTTTGGGCGGTCAATTCCGCCCTAAGCCATATCCATAGCGGATTTAGGGGTATTACGCTTCTGGCTCAAATACCCCTGAAAATGCCTCGATTGGTGTTTTTTTAATCGCATCTATCCTCTATTCCCTGCTATACTCCGCGTCCCTAAATTGGCGTAACTTATTTTCGTGGCGCCTTTATTTGACATTACGTTTTCGGGTCACAATCCATGCAAGTTGAATCCACACTCTTTAGTCATCCCAAGTATTGGGCCACGGGCGACAGCACTGCGCCTTTCTTACCTATGTCTCGCAAGGAGATGGATAAGCTTGGCTGGGATAGCTGTGACATCATCATAGTCACAGGCGACGCTTATGTGGATCACCCAAGCTTTGGCATGGCAGTGATCGGCCGTATGTTAGAGGCTCAAGGTTACCGAGTTGGGATTATTTCCCAGCCTGATTGGTCGAGCAAAGACGCCTTTATGCAATTGGGTCGTCCAAACCTTTTTTTTGGCGTCACCGCCGGTAACATGGATTCGATGATTAACCGTTACACCGCCGACCGTCGTTTACGTTCTGACGATGCGTATACTGCGGGGGATATTGGTGGTAAGCGCCCAGATCGCGCCGTGACTGTGTACACCCAGCGTTGTAAAGAAGCCTTTAAAGATGTGCCTGTGATTATTGGTGGTATCGAAGCCAGTTTACGCCGCATCGCCCATTACGATTATTGGTCGGATAAAGTACGTCGCAGTGTGATTTTCGATGCCAAGGCCGACATTTTGATGTACGGCAATGCCGAGCGTCCTTTAGTTGAAGTGGCACGCCGCTTAGCCGCCGGTGAACCGATAAGCTCGTTGCACGATGTGCGTGGCACAGCTGTTATCCGTAAAGAGCCACTGCCCGAATGGCGCGGTATGGACTCGCGCAAGATTGACCAACTGCACAAGATAGAGCCGCTGCCGAATCCTTACGGCGCCGATGATGTGGGTTGTGCTAACTTGTCCGGCCCGTCGGATGTGAAGATATTCGATAACGAAGCCCCTAAGCCTATTAGCGTTCAACCGCCTAAACCTAAGCCATGGGATAAAACCTATGTGCTGCTGCCAGCGTTTGAAAAAGTCTCTGAAGACAAATATTTATATGCCCATGCTTCACGAATTTTGCACCAAGAGCAAAACCCAGGTTGTGCCCGTGCGTTATTTCAACCCCATGGCGACCGCGCCGTTTGGGTGAATCCGCCCGCATGGCCGCTCAATACCGATGAGATGGATGCCGTATTCGATTTACCCTATCAGCGCATTCCTCATCCTATCTATGGCAAGGAAAAAATCCCTGCCTACGACATGATCAAGACGTCTATCAACATCATGCGTGGTTGCTTTGGTGGCTGTTCTTTCTGCTCGATTACCGAGCATGAAGGTCGAATCATTCAGAGTCGCTCACAAGAGTCGATTGTTAAAGAAATCAAAGATATTCAGGAAAAAGTGCCAGGCTTTACTGGGGTGATTTCCGATTTAGGCGGCCCAACCGCCAACATGTATCGTTTAGGTTGTACCAGCGAAAAGGCTGAAAAAACCTGTCGTCGTCTTTCTTGTGTGTTTCCATCGATTTGCGGCCACTTAGGCACAGATCATAAACACACTATCGACCTATATCGTGCGGCACGTGCCGTACCTGGCATCAAGAAAGTATTGATTGCCTCTGGCGTGCGTTACGACTTGGCGATCGAAGATCCGGCCTACGTTAAAGAGTTAGTGCAGCACCATGTGGGCGGCTACTTAAAAATCGCCCCTGAGCATACCGAAGAAGGTCCGCTCAGCAAGATGATGAAGCCCGGCATGGGCGCCTACGATAAGTTTAAAGAATTGTTCGACAAGTTTTCTAAGGAAGCGGGTAAAGAGCAGTTCCTGATCCCTTACTTTATTTCGGCGCATCCAGGCACGACCGACGAAGACATGGTGAACTTAGCGTTGTGGTTGAAGGAGCGTAAGTTCAAGCTCGACCAAGTACAGAACTTTTATCCGTCACCGATGGCGAATGCGACCACGATTTATCATACCGAGTTAAACTCGCTGAAAAACGTTAAGCACACCAGCGAAGTGGTATCGGTGCCGAAGAAAGGGCGCCAACGTCGCTTGCACAAAGCATTGCTCCGTTATCACGATCCTGCGGGTTGGCCATTAATCCGTGAAGGCTTAACCGCCATGGGGCGTGAAGACTTGATCGGTAATAGTCCGCATCAGTTAGTGCCGCCAGAAGGTCGAAATGAGCGCGGACCTAAGTGGATGAAAGATGCCAACCAAGGCCAAAAAGCCTTTACTCGCTTCTCGGGCAATCAGTTTGATGACCGCAAGGGCGACGGTAAATCTAAAAGTGCAGCTAAAGGCGGCGCGCAAGCTCAGGCTGGTGCTGAGTCAAAACCCGCTGCTAAAGGCGGAAAACCAGCAGCGAATGGCGCTAAGCCAACGGGATCTAAACCCAGTGGAGTCCATTCGAGCCGTCCGGGAGCGAAGGCGCCCTTCGGCCAGTCTGGTTTTAAGGCCGGCGGCGCTCAAGCGAACAGCAGTGCTAAAGGCGGAAGCCCATCAAAAACGGGTGGCAAATCTGCAGGAAAGCCCTCTCAGGGTCGCCAACAGGCTAAGTAACACTTTTCGCCATCACAAATAATGTTTAAAGGCTGCTCCAGATATGGTTTGGAGTGGCCTAGCTAGCATGGTCATTCCGCTAAAATAGTCCTCAACTGGTATCGCTGGGCGAACTATTATAAGATCCCTGTCTGATGTTTATGTCTACTATTTGTTTATATTCGATATTTTAGCTATACATCTCACCCATATCCGCGGTTCGTTAACTAACATTAGATATTATGAATAAAAAGCGTAGACCCAGTCTTCAAGACGTTGCCGATCAAGTTGGGGTCACCAAAATGACGGTGAGTCGCTATTTAAAAAATCCAACAAGGGTGGCGCAAAGCACTCAAGAGAAGATTGCTGTCGCACTAGAAACCTTAGGTTATATTCCTAATCGCGCGCCGGAAATTTTAGCGCAAGCAACCAGCCGCGCTATTGGCGTGTTAGTGCCTTCGTTAACCAACCAAGTATTTGCTGAAGTGCTGCGCGGTATCGAGAATGTGACCGGCAAACGCGGTTATCAAACCATGCTGGCTCACTATGGGTATCAGGCCGAATTAGAAGAAGAGCGGGTGGCATCACTGCTCTCTTACAATATCGATGGCTTACTCTTGTCCGAAAGTTACCACACGCCGCGTACCGTGCGAATGATTGAAACGGCAGGCATTCCGGTCATCGAAATGATGGATAGCGTGTCGCCTTCGATTCAACAGTGTGTCGGTTTCGACAACTCTGCCGCCGCTTACGAAATGGTTAAGGCCATGATTGCACAAGGCTATCGCCACATTGCTTACCTAGGCGCGCGCATGGATGTTCGTACTCAGCTTAAGATGCGAGGCTACGAGTTAGCGATGCAGGAGGCTCAGCTCACACCTTTGGCGATGACCACAAATGAGGCCTCGTCGTTTTCCTTGGGGGCGTCGTTATTGCAACAAACATTAGCGAAATATCCCTATGTGGATAGCTTTTTCTGCACCAACGATGATTTGGCTGCGGGCGTGATATTTGAGTGTCAAAGACAAGGCATCAAGATCCCTGAACAAATTGGCGTTGCAGGGTTTCATGGCCATGATATTGGCCAATCTATGACGCCAAAATTGGCGAGCATTATTACGCCGAGAAAAGAGATTGGTCGAATTGCTGCCACTGAGCTATTAGATAGATTAAATGGCAAAGAGATAGCAGAATCGGTTATCGATCTGGGCTATCGTATTGATTTAGGGGAAACACTGTAGACTTCCCCTTGATCTTTCGCTTAACGGCTAATGTTTGTCATCACAGGTTATCGTTAGAGAAACGCAGAGATGATGACTGCAACTATGCCGCCCGTCGTGCCGATGATGGTCTCCATTACCGTCCACGTTTGCAGTGTTTGTTTTTCTGATAATCCAAGAAAACGGTTAGCGAGCCAGAAGCCTGAATCATTGACGTGCGAGAGCACAATCGAACCACCGCCAATGGCAATCGTAATTGCCGCCAATTGAGCCCCATCTAAGTTTAGTGGTTCAAGTATTGGGATGATAAGGCCGCAAGCCGTTAACATGGCCACGGTGGCCGACCCTTGGATCACGCGCACCGACGCCGACAAAATAAATGCCAGTATTACAATCGGTAATCCCGAACCTGCCAACATATTCCCCAATGCATCGCCGACACCCGAATCGATCAACACTTGCTTAAACACGCCGCCAGCACCGGTGACGAGAATAATGATCCCAGCAGGTTGTAACGCACTGCTACAGATTTCCATGATGCGCTCATTGGGAATATTGCGTCTCACGCCCAGTACATAGAATGCGATTAAACAGGCTAGCAAAATGGCGGTGAAGGGATGACCTATCAAGGCGAGCCAATTATGCAGATCGGATTTTTCATCAATAAAGCGTGACACCACTGTCTTTAAACCGATAAGCAGCAGTGGGAACACCACAATACTGATTGATAGTGCGAATGAGGGGATCGGTCCGCCTTCTCGTTCACCTTTTTCCTGCTGCTCGTGGGCAGGCAGCTCAACATGGACTTTTTGGGAGATGAGACTGGCAAAGAGCGGGCCGCCTAGAATCATCGCCGGAATCGATGCCAATAAACCGAAGACGATCATGTAGCCAAAGTCGGCATTGAGCTGGGAAGCGACCAAAATAGGCCCTGGTGCAGGGATGAGAAATGCCTGACAGGTGGCAATACCCGCGAGCAGTGAAATACCAATTTTAACGACGCTGCCGCCCCCTTTACGAACCACGGCAAAGGCGATGCCAATCAGCAGTACCACAGCAACATCGAAGAAGAGAGGTAATGCACAGATAAAGCCTGTAAAGGTCATGGCCCAGTGAGCTTTGTCGTTACCAAATTTATTCAGCAGTGTATGGGCTATCTGATCTAGCGCGCCAGTCTCTTCCATTACCCGGCCAAACATGGCTCCCAAAGCGACCACCACCGCCACAAAGCCCAGTGTTCCCCCCATACCTTGTTGAATAGTATTAGTGATATCGGCTGGGTTCATGCCAGAGAAAAGGCCGGCAATGATCGACACCAGTATCAGTGATACTACTGCATGTAATCTCACTTTCATCACTAAGAACAGTAGCAGGGCAATTGAACCCAGCGCTGTCAGAATCAATGACATATCAGACATAAGAGGACTTTTCCTTGTTAGTTAAGTTGTCCACATTTTTGTAGGTTACCGGTAACATGTTACCCGTAATATGGTAGAGTGGGAAGTGACTAAATTCGAGAATTGGCATGAGGTTAACAAAGTGACTGAGAGAAAAAAAGGCAATAGCTATGTGTTCATGGGCGTCTCTAGTTGTGGCAAATCTTCAATTGGTGCCGCGGTCGCAGAGGCTTTAGAGACGAAATTTATTGATGGTGATGATCTGCATCCTAGAGCCAATATTATCAAGATGAAATCTGGCTCACCGCTCAACGATAGCGATCGCGCTCCTTGGCTTGAGCGCATCAACGACGCTGTGTATAGCATTGAGCAAAAGGGTGAAGAGGGGGTTATTGTCTGCTCTGCACTGCGTCGCCAGTATCGTGACTTAATCCGTCAGAACAACAGCAAGCTGGTGTTCATTCATCTATACGGAGATTTTGAATTAGTCAAAGAACGCATGTTTGCCAGAAAAGCCCACTTCATGCCGATTGAGCTACTCAAGAGTCAGTTCGACACGCTGGAAATGCCCGCGACTGATGAAGCTGACGTTATCCAAGTGAGTATAGATGGCACTTTCGAAGAAGTCGTACAACGCTGTATTAATGCGATAAATGGCGAAGGATTAAACGTTGGCCATTGAAGTCAAGCGCAAAGTCGTAATGCACATCGGCTTAAACCGCTCAATTTTTTAGAAAAAAGCCACTCCAGAAGCTAACTTGGAGTGGCGTAGAGATAATGGTAAGCCTGCGGTACCATCCAATGAGTGTTACGGCGAGCGTTTGTAGACGGAACGTGCGCCGCACCTCAGCCTCAAATAAGCTCACGCATATGAGCGATGACGCGAGCTGCCTATCCTGCTAAACATGATTTAACTCAACATGTGATTAGAACTGTCACTGAAGACTGTTACTCAAAATCGTCCTGCTTCATGCGACTAAGCAATGCCAAAGTAGAATGAGCGCTTTAGCAACCTTGGTTAATATCCCCTTGAGCCTTAAAAGAAGTAGTTAATCCCGACTGCGAAGCTGTTGTCTTCCTGTGCTTCAAGTGCAGGATCATCCATATCACTGAAATCTAGCTTCATCTCGGCAAACATCACAGTGTCGTTACTGTAGCGATAATGCAGCCCCAGCATGGCAAATTGGCGAGTCCATTGACCTTGAATCGGCGTAGCTGCATCAGTGTCTAAATCTAAATAACTGAGTACAACCATGGGCACAAATCCGTTGTCGAATTGATAGGCCGTCATCACCTCGGCACCAGTGGCGTCGTAGAGATCGCCGTTGACCAGTTCATTATTTTTACTTTTGTGAGCGTTAAAGCCCACATAGAGACCGCTGGCCTCCCGTCCTTCGGCATAGTGATAGTAGTCACCATACATGGCACCAATGCCGATAATTTCATTGGTTTCATCGACTTGAGTATTGCCTAAGTGGCCTTCAAAATCGCCGCGGTTAAAACCTGCGAGTAGCTTAAATTTATCGGTTATCGCATAAGTGATACTGGCGCCGTAGCTGCTGTCGAAACTCAGTTCTGAGTTGGTCATCTCGCTACCATCATCGTTTTTTAGGCTGACATCACCATTGGTTTTGGCGGCATATTGCAGGGCGATTTGTACTGGGCCTAAATTATTACGGTAAATGAAGGCGGAATCGGCACGGCCTGTACCTGTGAGGCTGCCATCACCGAAGGTGTAAGCGCCAACGCTGTAACCTGCAAATACGTTCGGTAAATCTGTAGTGCCTGCGACATCGTAGTAGGCGCCCCATTGTTTACCGAAACTCAGGTTGCCCCATGTATCATGGGACATACCAACATAACCTAAGCGGTTATAGAGAAAATCATCGGTTTTTTCGGCGGCGAGTTTGCCCCCTTGCATCACTAGCCCATCGTCGCTGGAGACCATGTTGATCCCCCATTCCGTGGTAGCAAAGGCGGTCCAGCCATTTCTTTCGCTGCGCTCGAAACTAAATCTGAGGCGCGAAGAATCGTCAATAACTGAGGTGTCGTGGCTGTCATTCAAGGCTGCAAACCCTAACCAACCGGTTAAATCTAAGGTGTTTTTTTGATCTTTATAGAGTTCAACCGCCTGACTGCTGGTGGCCGTTAATAGCATAGGTAACACTAAAGCGAGACAAGTCTTATTCATAAATCCCCCGATAATGAGCAAGTATTCTCCAGGGGATCATAGGCTTGGCCTATGATCCCTGAGTTATCGTTAGTCTTGATGTGGATGTTGGTATTAATTGTTTCCGATCATGCGTTAGCCGTATTTAGGCTGGACGTGTGTCGGCAACAGGCGCTTGGTTTGAGATCACGCCGAAAATAGTCCAACCGAAGAAGGTGGCTATGGCGCCAAGCATCACTGCGGTTTCGCCAGAGCTGTACAGAGCGTAAAAGCTATATAACGCACCGATTACGGCGATCACGTTGGCAACGCGGGCTTTATTGATAGGCACTTTTTGCTGTCTTTGCATTATGCCAAGCGCGGCCATAGATAAGATATAAGGCACAATGTTGGTGACGACGGCGAGGTTAACGAGTGCTTCGAACTGCTTACTCAGTGATGGGCTAATGGTCATCAGCGATAATGCTGTTTGGATCGAGACGATAATAGTCATGCCCCAAATTGGCGCATCGGCTTTGCTGACTTTAGAGAAAATTTTAGGAAAAAATCCTTCATCGGCAGAGGCTTTAAACACTTGGGCAATAGTGAACTGCCAACCTAAGAGTGATCCAGTACAGGAGATAATGGCGCAGGCCATCACGATTTTACCGACTACTGGATTAAACATTTGTGCGAAGGCTAAGCCGAATGGCGCATTCGACATGGCAAGCTCGGCATTTGGCACAATACCGGCAATGACGTTAGTGGAAACGATATAAATCACTGCTGCACCTAAGGTACCGCCCATCACGGCGATAGGTACGTTTTTTTCTGGGTTATCGACGGCTTCTGAGTTTGCACAGGCCGATTCTAAACCGAGGAACGCCCACAAAGTCATAGCGATAGAGCCGCCTAACGCTTTGAAGAATGGCATATCATGCGGGTTCCATGCGCCTTTATAGAGGTCGATGTCAAACCAGAACCAACCAATTAAAGATACGCCAATCACAGGCAGAATAATCCCCCACACAGTCACGCTACTGACGCGACCCGTGATGCGGGCACCACCGAAGTTAGCAATGGTTGCCAACCAAAGTACGCCAATGGTCGCAAGACAAATTGCCATCGGGCTTAAGTTAACTTCGAGCAACACGGCAGCGTAACCCACGGCAGAGATAGCAATCGCGACGTTGGCGATTAACAGCGAGACGGCATAGGTGTAGTTGGCCATAAAGTTGCCAGAACGGCCGAAGGCATACTCGGCATAACCGCCCATACCACCGGATTTTTTACTAAACATACCGCACTTAGCAAAGGCGAAGGCGAGGGCCGTTGACCCTGCAGCTGTTACTAACCAAGATAAAATGGAGATAGTACCGACTTGAGCTAATTGGGTTGGCAGCATAATAATGCCCGAACCCATCATGTTGACTATGGTGATAATAGTTAATTGGACGACGCCAATTTTATTTTCTGATTTACTCATACTAATAACCTAATTTAGGTGACTTATTATAGGAGGCATGAATTTGACTGCAGAGTGGGGTTAATAAACTCTGCAGTCAGTCTTCATTATTTATTTAGTACATAGCCCATTGCTTGAATTTTGCCGTCTGCGGTATTTTCGAGATAAACACCTTGCAGTTCTGGTGAGAATCCAGGTAATAGGTTGATACCTTCTTCAAGGGCAAGGAAATAACGCTGAACAGAACCGCCCCATATTTCACCTGGCACCATACATAACACGCCTGGTGGGTAAGGGAGCGCGCCTTCTGCTGCAATTCTTCCTTCAATTTGCGAGAGTGGGACTAATTCTACTTTGCCACGAATAAACTCTAGGTTTGCTTCCTGCGGGTCCATCACTTTTGTAGGAAAATGCGCTTTACGGAACATTTCTTTCTGCAGTTGTTTTACGTCATGGCTGACATAAAGATTGTGCATTTCTTGGCAGAGTTGGCGGATAGAATAGTCTTTATAACGGGCTTTATTGGCGTTATAAACGTTAGGTAATACTTCAGATAATGGCGCATCTTCATCGACTAATTTCTCGAAACGAGATATTTGTGATACCAGATGTTGCATCTTGGCCATATCTTCCGCAGGTGTCATCAGGAATAAAATCGAATTCAAGTCGCACTTCTCTGGAATAATATTATTTTCCCGTAAGAAGTTAGCCAGAATAGTCGCTGGAATACCAAATTCGGTATATTTGCCTGTTTCAGCATCTATGCCCGGTGTTGTTAATAAGAACTTACAAGGGTCAACAAAGTATTGGCCTTTTTCATAACCTTCGAAGGAGTGCCATTTCTGACCAGGTTCGAATTCGAAGAAGCGTAAGTCATCGGCCATTTGTTCGGTTTCATAGTCTTGCCATAGGCGGCCATCGATCATTGTTGGCACGAATGGTTTGATATATTTACACTTTTTGAGCAATAGCTTACGTGCTTCGATACCCGCCTTTACCGCTTCGCGCCACAGATAACGACCGCTTGCGCCTTCATGCATTTTCGCATTTACATCTAGCGCCGCAAATAAAGGATAGAAGGGACTGGTAGAGGCATGCATCATAAAGGCGTTGTTGAAGCGTTTATGGTTGCAATATCTATCTTGGCCTTTGATATGTTTATCTTTTTTATGGATTTGCGAGGTTTGTGAGAAACCTGCCTGCTGTTTATGCACCGACTGAGTCACGATAATGCCTGGATCTTCAGCAGTCAGTTCGAGCAAGAGTGGTGAGCAGTCATTCATCATAGGGATGAACTGTTCATAACCCACCCAAGCCGAGTCGAATAAGACGTAGTCACAAAGATGGCCAATTTTATCAATCACTTGTCGAGCATTGTAGATAGTGCCGTCATAGGTGCCGAGTTGGATTATCGCCAAGCGGAACGGGCGTTTTTCATCGGCTCTTTCTGGCGCGACTTCACGAATTTGCTCTCTTAAATAGGACTCTTGGAAACAGTGGGCATCAATGCCACCAATAAATCCGAAGGGATTACGTGCCGTTTCTAAATAAACAGGTGTAGCACCTGCTTGAATTAATGCGCCATGGTGGTTTGATTTGTGGTTATTGCGGTCGAATAACACGAGGTCGCCTTTCGCTAACAGTGCATTAGTCGCGACTTTATTTGATGACGAAGTGCCGTTAAGTACGAAATAGGTTTTATCGGCATTAAAAACTTTGGCAGCGTATTTCTGTGCTTCCAGTGGAGCGCCTTCATGGATCAGTAAATCACCCAGTTTCACGTCGGCATTACACATATCCGCGCGGAAAATTGTTTCGCCAAAAAAGTCGAAGAATTGGCGACCCACAGGGTGTTTACGGAAGAATTGTCCGCCTTGGTGACCAGGACAAGCAAAGGTAGAGTTACCCATTTCGACGTATTTTTTTAACGTACCGAAGAAAGGTGGCAATAGCGCTTGTTCATATTTACTTATTGCAGTCTCAACCTGTTTTCCGTAGAAGTCAGTGTTATCACCGCAGAGTTCAAATACCCCTGTAATCGATGAGCAAACATCATCAGGGAAGGTTTCTTCACAGCAAACTGAAACGAAAATGGGCAGTTTCAATCCGGTGTTTTTAATCTTTTCAACAATACCATTTCTAACATCATCAACAGAGACGACAGCCGCGCCCACATCGCAAAAATCTGTGGTTAATACATTGACAACTTCTCTGTCGATATCGAAACAAGATCTAACAGATAAGCTAGCGGCTACTTTTAATGATTTCATAGTTAATTTCCCTTTTACTTTATAAAAAATAGATACAAGTGTGCCTATACCTAATTAAAAACATTAATGGTATGAAAATTAGATATAGCTATTCCGTGCGCAGATTAAATGTGGTTATGCCAAAGTTACGAAATAAATATAAGTAGAAATATATTTATTGAGCGTATGAATAGCTTAGCCGCAGTAAAACTGCACTGATAAAAGAATGCTTTGATTAAGGTGTTAGATAATAAACCAAATAAAAACAGTACGATAAGTGTTTGCACCTATTAGGGCAATAGCACTTTAGACCTGTTAATTGGCCTACTACCTACGCTAAGGTTAGCGGAGGAAGATAAAGGAGTGATCGAAATAGTCTCGTTGACTAGGCATCATGATATGCCGTGTGCGCCTGATATGCGCCATAATTTTAGATTTCCTCTTCATATACGACTCCATTATAACTTAGAGAAAATGGTTAGGTTTTTATTACGTAATGAAGTTTATATGCGAGTTATAAATAAAATCATGACCTATGTCTTATTTTTAAATAATTAGCACGTCAATTTAACTTAAATTATCAATATTAAATGGAGTCAATCATGCTTAAGTATCTTTATCTAAATTATGAAAGTAAATATTGTCAGCATTATTTAAATAATATTATTTGCATAAAATATCTTATTTCAAATATCTAATCTTAATTTAAAGGCTGCTGTAATCATCATTCTGATTTATACCGCATTCCATATTTGCATTGTTATGCAGATATTTTCGTTACAAAATCATCTTTCTGCTTGAAAAATGCAAAAGTGATAACTTTTTTCTCACATTTGAGCATTTGGGGCAGAAAGTTGTCGTTTTAGGGCAGATGTTATTTTTTTGATTGACGTAAAGTGAGTCAGGTCGAACATGAATAGGAGATAGACATGAATAAAGGGTGGTTAGGGGCGAGTTTAGTGCTTGGGTTATTCGTTGGACAGGCAAGTGCTATGACATTAACGAGCAAAGATATGAGCGAGGGCAATAAACTGACATCGCAATTAGTGTTTAATGGCTTTGGTTGCCAAGGGGAAAATATTTCGCCGCAACTGACTTGGACTGACGTGCCCACAGGAACTAAAGCATTTGCAGTGACAGCTTATGATCCTGATGCACCAACGGGCAGCGGTTGGTGGCACTGGGCCGTATATAACTTACCCTTAGCGCAAACTTCGCTCGCACAAGGTGCGGGCTCGCATGTTGATGCACTGCCCAAAGGCGCCATTGCCTTGAAGAACGATTTTGGTACTACAAATTTTGGTGGCGCATGCCCGCCCCAAGGTCATGGTGTTCACAGGTACGAATTTACTGTGTGGGCATTACCCAGTGCTTTAGAATTGCCAAAGGATGCTAGCCCTGCCTTATTGGGCTTTATGCTCAGGGCACAAGCGCTCGGCAACGCCAAGTTGACTGCGGTATATAATCGATAATCCATTGATAATTAGGCTGGTGTCATGATCCGTATGTTTGAATATGATTCGAAGCAGGCACAATCTTTATCTCAAGTCCCTGTACATCAGCCGTCGATTATTCGGGTTATCTATGGTGAAAAGTCTCTGCTCTGGCAAGATGAATCTGTTTTAGTAGGCCAAGGGCAGTTACTGTTAATTCCTGCTGGTTCGCATATTAGCTTTGTTAATCGACCTTTTCTTGGGCGTTATCGGGCGGTGCAGTTATTACTCCCCCACGATTTACCCCAAGGCATTTTATCAAGCGCTACCGATTGGCGTGACCCTATGCCAGTCCAAAACATATCACGCGCTGTGGACTTAGCTTGGAATGCGCTATTACAGAGTTTGACCTTGTCTCTGGCCGATCCTGTTCAACTACATTATTTGGCCGCGTTACTGTTAAGTTTGCCGGATAAACGCAGTGTGAACTGGTTGTATGGACACACCCAACGCAGCGTGACTCAAGCGGCCTTGGCCTTGATGAGTATGAGTCCTTCGGCGTCATGGCAGCAGGAGGATATTGCCGACAAGTTACACATGAGCACGGCAAGCCTTAGGCGTAAATTGGCCTTAGAAGACACCAGTTTTAGGCAGTTACTGGCAGAAGTGCGGCTTTGTCATGGTTTAGCCATGTTGCAGAATTCGAGCGAGCCAGTATTGCAAGTGGCTTTGGCCTGTGGTTATCAATCTGCGGAAAAGTTTTCCTTACGTTTTAAGCAACAATTTGGCCTGACCCCTGCGGCTTATCGTCGTACACTGTGAAGTGGCATGGGTGTATACCCAAACAACTTTAGGGTACTGGAGAGATATGATGGCGGATGAGCAATTTACTGACAGCGGATTTTGGAACAAGATCAAACTCTTTAGCCGTCAAGCAGGTAGAGAGGTCATCGAGCGGGCACTATGGCTTTATTATGCAGCGCAACAACCCAATACGCCTAAGTGGGCTAAGTCAGTCATCTACGGCGCTTTAGCGTATTTTGTTTTGCCTTTAGATGCGATTCCCGATCTGACTCCTTTAGTTGGCTTTACCGATGATTTAGGTGCCCTTGCCGCTGCCCTGACTATGGTGACCTTATATATCGATGATGAAGTGAAATCCCTTGCGGCGGATAAACTCGCACTGTGGTTTGGAGATAAGCCGAGCGAACCTAAGACTTAAACCTATTGCGAACGCAATTGCCTAAGTGATGCAAAATTGTGCTAAAAATATGATTTCATTAAGAGTCGTTGATTTGGTTTTGACTGAGATTTTCTGGGGTAAAAATATTTTTTTGCAAATGTTTCACTATTGCTTGATTGCGCTATATGCTAGCGCTGTTTTGTAAACCCCTTGTGTTTGTTTAGGCAGATAAATGAAAAATATTATGGTAGTGATCCTATGGCTTTTAGGTGTCTCTGCCGCTACCCCCGCGTTTGCCGATGAGGCCTCTCCGGAACAACTCGCCCGTCTTTACCTCGATTTTATGGCACAGAATAGTCGCCAGAGCGAAGCTTTGTGGCCTGGTTTTCGCCTTGAAGATAAAGTACACCTCTTTAGTTATGGTGGTAATGTCTGGCTTCGACAGCCTGGTGGCGAAATAATCCAAGATAACAGTGTGTTAGAGTCGGTCAATCTGCACTCTGGTCTATCGGTGAGTTTCGGCTTTCCGCAATATAATGGCCAGCCAGGTGTATTGATCCAGCTCGAAGTGCCGAACATCCAATTTACTCGCGACACTAAGCCAACGGATTTAGCTTTTTTAATCTGGGCGAGCAATGGCTTGCATGAAGCCTTCCATTTTTATGCTCAATCCGAATGGCGAGTATTGGAAGACGGTAAGCGTTATGAGGGCGAGGTCTTTCCGCTCAACTTCGATGCTCGCTATTATCGTTTACAGTTATTTGATGCCTTAATGGCGGCGCTGGCACAACCCGAGCAACAGTCATTACATCTTAGCTATGCAGCCTATTGGTTGCAGCAATGGCGCCAAATTGCGCCGAATGAAGATCGAGTCGGTTACATCAATGATCTTGTTGAAGGCAGCGCTAAGTACGTGGAATTGGCCGCTGGTGCGCGTGTGTTGAGTCAAAATCAAACTTTACTTGGTTATCAGCAAATACTGACAAAATATGTGTATGACTATTATCAACAGCAGAAGATGTGGGTTGGTTGGACGGCTGAGGCGGCAAATATTGGCGCTCTGGCGGGCATATTGTTGGATAGCACTCAAGACCCTTATGTATGGAAAGAGTCGGTCATGTCGGGTATGTTGCCTGTGGATTTACTACTGAACCGTGTAAAGCCAGTATCCCCGTTAGACAAGAAAGACACTAAACAAAAGAAACAGCTGCAGGAGATGCTAGCGTATTACCCTGCCACTCAAGCAAAACTGTCTCAGTTGTTGTTGAATGTGCAGGATCCAAAAGTGCCGTTATTGGTTATGCCGAGCGTGAGCGATAGTAGCAGTTTTATTGATGTGGGTGACGTACGTTCTGGCTTTTATGTGGTGCCCTATCAAGATGAAATGACTCAAGCTTATTTAGGGATGAGCGCGCAATTTAGTAACTTGTCAGTGAGTGGCAGTCCATTACTCGATGTTCCAGTACAAAATTTTTGTGAGGGCATTGAGGCGGCAACTCTGTTACCTTTAGCATTCCCCTTTCAGCGTGAGGGTCAGTATCTGGTATTCAACGAAGCGGAAGTCCATGGAACTATTAGGGTTTCTGCGAGTGTTGTTGATGGAAGAACCCTCTACTGTGCGATGAATTAATAATGAGAAAAAATCAGCTCGAATTTACCTACATGCGTGGCATTGCGATTATCTTTATCGTGCTTGGCCACAGTATTTACAACTCTGGTGAAGGTTTCCCGCTGTTGCTGGAAAATCTATTGCGTGGTGGCACGGCGTTATTTGTGTTTATCTCGGGATACTTCTTCCATCGCATTTTTTATAAGGATTTCGACTACAGCAAGTTTATGAAGAACAAAGTACAAAACGTACTTTATCCTTTTTTAGTTGTGTCATTAATTGGTCTATTTTGTTTGTGTTTGCGCTGGATATTTATGGAGCATCAGCCGCTCGATAATGTCTTGCTGAGTATTTTTTATACTGTGCGTAACGGTTATATTCTGTATCCGCACTGGTACATTCCCTTCATCATGGCGGTGTTTTTATTCTCGCCGATTTTTTTATGGTTTATCCGTTGCTCGCAGCAGATGCGTTGGACACTATTTGTACTGAGCTGTGTGGTAGCAATCCTATTGCATAGACCTATAGGTAACGTCAATTTCATCCACTCAGTCGTGTATTTTGTACCTTTCTATTTGATTGGTATTTTATATTCGCAAGATGAACATATTGTGACGCGCTTTGGCTCTATTTTCACCGCACTAGCGATGATTTTTTTAGTGGTGAGCTTAGTCGAACAAACTTACATAGTGCAGCATATTGGTAACTACCATAAGGCTCCGTTTGAATATAACGGCATCGATTGGCAGTTTATTCAAAAACTCTGTTTATGTGTGTTAGTGCTGAATTTCTGCGAATGGTTGTCGGGGCGCAGTCGATTGCCTTGGTTAGTGGAAGTGGCTGAGATGAGTTTTGCGATTTTCTTTATTCATCCGCTGTTCGACATGATGTTTAACGCTACTGCGACCTTAATGCGTTACCGTTTACCGCCGGGATCTTGGGTCACTAGCGTGCTCTTCTCTGCGGGGATTTTTATCTTCCTGATGATGGGAAGTATTATTACGGCTCGCTTTATCAAGAAGCGTCTCGGTAATCGTTCGCGTACTTATATCGGCTGGTAATCACTTGGCTTATCGTCACTAACACTAGGGAAAATTCAGTTTGAATTTATTTCCTAGTGTTAGGGTGTTTTTCATCTAAAAAATGGAGAACATGATGAAGTCCAGAATTGCCCTACAGAGTCTCGCGCTCGCCAGTTTGTCTTCGATTGCCTTACCATCCATAGCGGCTCAAGCTGAGCCCATATCCACTGAGACCCAGAATACTTTCTTTGCACAAATTGCCGCCCATTGTGGCCAAGCTTTTGCGGGCAAAGTGGTTTCGGGTGACACTGCGGACTCGGCCTTTAGCGGTAAGTCTTTAATTATGCACGTGCGCGAATGCAGCGACACTGAGCTTAAGATCCCGTTCCATGTCGGTGATGACCATTCACGTACTTGGGTGCTGACTAAGACGCAGCAAGGACTTAAGTTGAAACACGACCATCGCCATCAAGATGGCAGTGAAGATGCTGTGACTATGTATGGCGGCTATACCATGAATGATGGGACAGTGTTGAAACAATCGTTCCCCATTGATCGGGAATCTATCGATAACTTCGTTAAGAATGGGCTAACCCAGTCGATCACGAATGTGTGGCACATGGAAATTACCCCAACAACGTTTAGCTATCAACTTACGCGCGAAAACCGCAATTTCAAAGTCGATTTTGATCTCACTCAACCCGTCGCATTACCGCCAAAGCCTTGGGGGCATGAGTAGTTGCCGAATCGGCAGTAAGACCTCTTCCCATTATTATGGGAAGAGGTTTGTATTTGTAAGATACAAAGTTCCTAATTCATTTCTGCCCCAGCTCGAAGATCCGCCCTTTGTTGTCTGATAATTTGAAATAGATACCAAATGACCATAAGGGGCTTCAAAAATCGTTACCGTGAATCAGGCTTACCTAGTCTGATTCACGTATATAACCGAGCCATTTTGCTGTGCGCTGACTTAGTGGTCGTTTATACATCACGACTCAGTTAGAGCCCTTGTTAAGCAATAGTTTTTATTTAGAAAAGCTTAAACTATACATTTGGTTAAATGTGCATGCGCGTTTAACAAATATATGTGCATATCTAGGGTCTGTTGATCTTTGCTGTACAAATGTTGTTCAGCAATACATCGGCAGCCACATTAACATAAACGCCAGTGACACCATACTGGCGTAATTTCTTGCTAGCTTGTCATATCTTGTTGATATTGCTCGATAGTGCTTAATTCTTCCAAAAGCATTCTCCACTAAATGTCGATACCGATATAAGCACCAATCGACTCTTTCTTGAGGTGTATTCTTATAGCGGCGCCTTGGAATGACAGATTT
>NZ_JAKKRN010000031.1:0-58074 GCF_025654245.1 Shewanella sp. SM29 | reverse complement strand
TCAGGGGTCAGTGTGGTGGGCTCAGTCATCAACTGTCCTCGCATTGATGTAGACGGTGTCCCTTGGGACCAATCCAGTTTTCCATGTTTGCGAAGCCAAACTAACACGGTGGAACAACCTTGAATACCGTACTTGTCTTGGGCCTGCTTATAGGTCAGCTCGCCTTTTTCAACTTGGTCGACAACGGCCAATTTAAAAGCGAGGGAATAATCACGTTGAGTTCGTTTAATTGTTGAAGTCATCACACTCTCCAAAATGAGTTTGAAAAGTGTCAACGCTATTTAGGGCGGGTCAATTGCATTTAAAAAGAGCCTAAGGGCTCTTTTTTATTGGGCGGTTGGCAACAACAAGGCAAATAAAGCTTTGATAGGGATCTTAACGTACTGAGTAAGGCCTCTATAGGCTAGTCGTTTGAACTTATTGAATAAAGACGAGGCAAAAAATGGGCAAAAAAAACCGTACTTCTTGTAAAAGAAAGTACGGACTTGAGCCAGAGGACTCATTTTTACCCTGAGTAACGCTAATAATTTAGCAGAGTGTCAAAAAATTGGCAAGTGACATTATTATGGCGATCTTATTTTTTGCTCACAGGGTGACATATTCATAGTTTAACTAAATCAAACGATTAAGTATTTTTGGCGATAAAAGATGAAAAATACCACTCTAACGATGAAACTCAAGTGGCAAAGCTTCTGTCAAACAACTGTAATCAATAACAACAAGAATGCTTGTAGGTGGTCATATGAGAGTTTTTCCTGTCTACGCACCTAAGCTTATCGTTAAGCACGCGCGTATTTTTCTCACTGGTGTTATTTGGGTTAAAGATTTAGGACGATTGGAATTTGAGAAGGGACGGTTTTTACTGCCAAGAAAAAGCCTGCCAAAAGTGAAGCAGGCTATTTTAGAATTGAACGAACTGATCGAAGCGCAGCATCAAACTAATGCAGTTTAGATTTCGCTGTTTAACAAGCCAACAAGGCCAGTCACTTTTTCGTTCCAAGAAGTGAGTTCTTCTTGTAGTTGCTGGTTTTGCGCATTCAATTGTTGATTGTGCTCACTCAGCGTAGACGCTTTTTGCTTCTCTTCTTCAAGCTCCATTTTTAGAAGCTCGATAGTTTCGAGTGCAGCCTGGATTTTGGTTTCCAGTTTGGACAGTAATTCAAGGCTCATCTGGAGAGTCCTATGGTTTCTGGATGGGACTGTGATTCTAGCAGTGCCTAGAACTTAAGGAATAGCGATTCTTGCCGTTTGGTTAAAAAATGCCCTATTACTGGGTTCTAAATTAAGTTTTTTTGCATTTGTTATTAACTCGTTAGTATTCTTGGTTTTATTTTTTATCGGAATGGTCCATGTCGCCTAGTTTGCTCGCCATACTCCCGCTACTGTTGACCTTAACCTTAGCCCTATTTTTACGTCGCACGCTGGTGGCGTTAGGCGTAGGTATTGTCTCTGGTGCCCTATTAATCGCCCAATTTGATCCTCTGCAAACTGGGTTGTATTTGCTTGATATCGGTGCAAAACAATTTTATGCCCAAGGTGCTTGGCAATCGTGGCATCTCAATGTGTTGTTCGCCATGTTACTGCTCGGTAGCATGACGCAATTGTTAGCACGTGGTGGTGCCGTGGGTCAGTTTGGCGATTGGCTATATAGCCGTATTCGTACTGAACGTCAGGCGCGTCTTGGGGTCGTATTTCTTGGTTGGTTAGTGTTTATCGATGGGATTTTCAGTTGTCTTGCTGTCGGCCATGTGTGTCAGCCGCTCAGCCAGCGTTATGGTATTCGCCATGAGCAGCTCGCCTATTTAGTTGATTCCAATGCTTCGCCTTTATGCGCGCTATTGCCTTTCTCCAGTTGGGGCCCCTATGTGATGGCGCTTATCGCGGGGATCAGCTTTTTGCCCGTGTCGCCGTTGGAAGCCTTTATTGAGGTGGCCTTATTTAACTTTTATGCCATAGTGACCTTAGGCTTGTCCGTGCTCGTCGCTTGGTATGGCGTAGGTTTTCACTCTTTTGTTGCTGCTACTGCTGTGGAATCCTCCAATACGGTCGAGGTTAAGGGAAATCCTTGGCTGCTCGCAATCCCTATGCTGACTCTGCTGTCTGCTTCAGTGGGATTAACTTTGTGGTCTGGGGCTCAGCAGGTCTCTTCTTGGGATGTGTCACTCTGGCTTGCTAAGGCTGATATTGGCGCTTCTATGCGCGATGCTTGTTTGTTGGCAACCTTAGTCACTCTTGCCATGTTAGGCTTGTCTGGGCGACGTTTAACGGCATTAGTGGGGGATTTGAGCCACGGAGTTCGCATGATCGCCTTCGCCATTGCGATTTTACTCTGCACTTGGATGATTGGCGCTGTGATCCAAGATCTTGGCGTCGCTAAATTGTTGGCTGCTTGGGCTAAGGCTTATCTTTCTCCGCACCTGCTGGTAGCGGGAATGTTTTTACTCTGCGCGATAATGGCTTTTGCGACGGGTTCAAGCTGGGGAACATTTGCAATTATGATCCCTATTGGCGCAGAGATTGCCCATAACTTGGATCCTCATTTGTTGTTACCTGTACTGAGCGCTGTGATGGCGGGGTCGGTTTTTGGCGACCACTGCTCGCCCATTTCAGATACCAGCGTGCTCAGTGCGACCAGCTCAGGTTGCGCGCCCCATGACCATGTGGTGACTCAGTTGCCCTTTGCTTTGATCGCGGCATGCTCAGCATTAGTCGGATTTCAATTAGTCAATTTAGCCGTGGCGACGCCGTTAGTGTGGCTGGCCGTAGTGAGCTGTAGTCTAGGATTATTTGTCTTGATGGCACGTTTTTATTCACCTTTGCCCAGATTCGTGGCGCAGACATAAAGCCAGTTTATCGCTAAAATGGCCGATTCGGTTCTTGCTGAGCCATTTATTTAAGTGCATCTGATTTAAGAGATTATCAATATGAGTATTACCCGTTTAGATGTAGGTACCCGTATGAGCAGTATAGTGATCCATCAAGGTACTGTGTATCTGTGTGGTCAAGTGGCGAAGGACAAGTATCAAGGCATCACCGAGCAAACTGTCACTATGCTTGAGGAGGTCGATACCTTGTTAGCGCAGGCGGGAAGTTCGCGTGAGCATTTACTGTCAGCGACTATTTATCTGAAAGATATGGGTGATTATGATGCGATGAATGCGGTATGGGATGCTTGGGTGCCTAAAGGTCATGCGCCAGCCCGTGCTTGTGTGCAAGCCGCTATTGCCGAGCCAGAATATTTGGTTGAAGTCTCAGTGATTGCGGCGGTTGCGGTTTAAGCGCTAAGCTATTTTTCGTCCCGTTTAGAAGCCTGTTTCGATCCCTATTTCGAATCCTGTCACCGAGTGTCATGACTCGGTGAAGCTTTTCCGCAATACACCTCGCTAACTAAACCTGTATTGTTCAGCACGCCACTCTCTTCTAACAAAACCCTTTAGCTTTAACCTAATAAGTCTTCAATTAAATGTGCAGGGACAAGCGGCGGATGATCCCCATATTGTTCTGAGAGTGCGCTGGCGATAGTCTCAATATCTTGTTGGGCTAGGCCTTGTTCGATAATGGCAAACGCCCAAGGAGCCTCGGTTTTGAGTTTGAGGAAATAAGGCGTTTCGACAAATTGTGCGAGTGAGTAAGCGAAGCCTCCTAAACCATGCCCCCAACCTTCGCTGACCTGAAAGGGTCTATCCAGATGCGCCATATCAAATTCAATGAGATGGGGGTATTGGCCGTTATGCCCACCGATCCAGTGACCGATATCAACCGATAAAATCATAGTTGCCATGTTATATCCTTTGCTTGGCCGCAATGAGTACTCGACCAAATTCAGCATTAGGCTCGAGGGGGTGATGGCGGCGATATGGTCGAGTCTAAGGGATTGTTTAGTTTGTTGCAGTTGGATGATAAGCCACTCTGTTTTGTCGGCTCTTGTCTGCGTGGTGATGGCTTGACCTTGGCACTGGGTGCCATCAATAAGCTCAATGTTGAGTTGATAACTACGCAGACAGGCGAGTTCGAGATAGTCGTAATGGGCGCAAGGGATCATTTTATAATCTGACATAGAATCATCTCATTGGGAGTTCGACCCTATTGTGGCAAAAATACTTGCCATTGGCATTATTGTGGATTGTTTTATCCTGTCTCTGAGGCCGTGTTGGTTATTTTTAACTTAGCCCGCTAGGTCTGCAAATAACCGCAATCGCCATGAATGGCGTGAATGCCATTTATGCAGGAGCAATAAATGGCCTTGCCTAAAGTGTGTTGCTTAATCATTAAAATCAGCCGCTGAATTCTGCATCTTCAGGTTGTTTGGGTATAGATATGCGCGCCCCTCTTGACTTTATTCCTGTCGCTCCCTAGTCTGCTTGTTCAGTAATCAAGGTGGTATGCGATGGAAATAACTTACAATTTAAAACCTGCGTCCGAGCGCCGTACTGAGCAATTCAAGCCCGAGGGGAATGTGGGCTTTGGTAGCCTCAGAACCGATCATATGTTTTTGATGGATTATCATGATGGACAATGGTGCGATCCGCGCATCGTTCCTTATGGACCATTTGAAATGGCTCCGGGTGCAATGGCGTTGCATTATGGCCAGTCGATCTTCGAAGGCGCTAAAGCCTTTATGCATGAAGACGGCGAGATTTATACTTTCCGTATTAATAAGAATGCCGAGCGGATGAATCGCTCCGCCGATATCGTCTGTATTCCTAATATCGATGAACAAATGCAGATGGATGCGATCAATGCGTTGATCGATGTCGATCGCCTCTGGTTCCCGATGCAAGAAGGCGCGTGTCTGTATATTCGTCCCTTTATTTTTGCGACCGAAGACCGCCTCTCTGTGAGCCCAAGTTCGCGTTATACCTTCTGTGTGGTGTTAAGCCCAAGTGGCGCTTATTACGCGGCTGGCGTGAACAAAGGTATACGCTTGCTGATCAGCAAAACTTTCCATCGTGCTGTATCGGGTGGCACTGGCGCCTCAAAAGCCGCGGGTAACTATGCGGCTTCGTTGCGTGCGGGTAAAGCTGCGGCAGCCTTTGGTGCATCGCAAGTGTTATATCTCGATTCGACCAATCAACAGATTGAAGAAGCGGGCGCGATGAACCATTTCCACATTCTGAAAGATGGCACTGTGATTATTCCAACCTTCACAGATACTATTTTGAAGTCGATCACCTCGCAATCCATTATGGAATTGGGTGAGATGCTCGGTTGTGAAGTGCGCCAAGAGACTGTCATGCTTGATAAATTTATCGCTGATATTAAATCTGGTGAAATTATTGAGGCGGGTGGTTTTGGGACGGCGGCCGTGGTTTCTGCTGTGGGCTCCTACATTTTTGAAGATGGCCATGTTGTCACTGTCGGTAATGGTGAAGTGGGCGAGCATGTTCAGCGTATCTATAAACTGTATACCGAAATCCAAAAGGGCCATATTAAAGGTCCTGAAGGCTGGGTTAAGCGTGTTGAACGTTTAGCAAAGTAAGGAATTTGTGATGATGTTTAAAGGCTCCTAGGAGCCTTTTTTATATTTCAAGGCAAATTATGCCTTGGTCACGACCCAGAGTGCGTGTAATAAACCAGGGAACCAGAACAGTAAACATAACACTATGTTTATTAGCAGATCTTTACCCGCTCCCGCCTTCAAAAATACAGCAACTGGGGGCAATAAAATCGCAATAATGACTAAAAGTAGTTTATTTGTATCCATAACAGAACATCCTCAAAACGGAGATTGTAGGCAAATCAACAAGATCTAACTTCGCAGGAAGACTCAGAATTTGCAAACCTTTTAGTTTGCAAGGCGTAAATAATCCCAGCCGCAGCCTAAATGAAGGCCCTTACCATTCCCTAAAATGAAAAAGGATATTCAACCCATTATCTGTCCAGAGTAGACTAAGATATCCAGTAAACTCCAACCGAAAATCCCTAAAAGCATCTATAGTTAAAGAAAAATATGAAGTAAAAGAATGATATTTGATCCCCAAGCCCTATTACTCATCAAGTTTATTTGCCTGCTGACTAGCACGGCTGCCGTCGCATGGGGACTCATTGCACAACCTTTAAAAATTGCCACTCAAGCCAGTATGCGCTTTTCTCTGGCGAACTTGTTCGTCCTCCTTGGCATCATACTCAACAGCCAACGCACCGAAGCCTCCAGTTACTTTTTTTGGTTCTGCTCGGATATGGCGATTTTATTTGGCTTCATTCTAGCGCGTTGGGGAACGAAGGCGCTTTTCAGACTCAAGCCCAGCGTAAAATCGGATCTTATTCTTTTAGCACTCACCGCTGGTGTGATGCTCTTGGTTCCACCTAATTTCAGCTCCGAACGCATTTTGGCCATCGTATTCTCAGCCTGCGCCGCGCTCATTTTCGCCATGTTAACTCGAGATAACTATCTTGCCATCAAACGCGATACGGGAAATCGAGTTGCCATCGCTATGGTCATGCCCTTAGTCGCCATGGTGGGTATTTTTATCATTCGTATCTTTATCGCCTTACTCTCTCCCGAAGAAAGTTCGATGTTTATCGCCATGCACACGCAAGAAGCCATACCTGTGCTTTGGTTCTATGTATTTCTGGCCCTATTGATCAATATCGTGATGATAGGTAATGCCATGACTCGGCTTGTCAGTAAAATCCGCCTGTTAGCGGAGCGAGACCAACTCACAGGCCTGTGGAATCGCCGTGCTATGCATAAGTTTTTAAACAATATCCATCAACGCTGGCTGCGGGATAAAGTACCTTACAGTATGATTTTATTGGATCTTGATCATTTTAAAGATATCAACGATCAATATGGGCACGATGCGGGCGATCTCGCCCTGCTGACGGCGGCGAGACTGTTTGGATCGGTATTGCGAGAAAATGACGCCCTATGTCGTCACGGTGGAGAGGAGTTTCTGGTGATTTTACCCGCGACTGATGCACCCGCGGCTAGAGTCGTCGCCGAGAAATTACATCAAGTACTTAAGGACAATTCATTTATCTGGCAAGGTGTTACGATTAAAATCCATGCCAGTTTAGGTTACGCCACGATTTATCAAGGATGCCAACCTGACAAACTACTCATTCAAGCAGACCAAGCTATGTACCGCGCAAAATCTGAGGGCAGAGACCGTATTTGCCAAGCTTGCTAGGCTTTCGCAACATAACGCTGCAAAGATTAATCTCCTTTCGCAGGCCAAGCCAAAGTATCGGGCTCACGCCATGAAACTAGCGCCTCAGTGACACCTTCTGCACCAAAATGCTCACCTTGAGTCGGCAAATCCCGATAAGCGTAATCATGCCAACCTGTCACGTCATCACCATAGCGAAAATGCAGACAATAGGCATGCAGATAACACCGATCATCTGCCTCACCGCCGTATAAATCATCCCCTAAAATGGGTACACCTAAACTCGCCAAGGCAACTCTTAATTGATGGGTTTTACCTGAGTGGGGTTTAAGCAAATATAAACGCAACCCCTCACCAACACTCAAGGAGAAAAACTGCGTAATCGCTGGATTCTCTTTAGTCCGCAGTAACTTAAACATGCTACGACGCGACTTTGCCATGTCACCAATCACCCAGCCTTGCTTCTTCTTCGGCTTGCCTTTCGCGAGGGCGAGGTAATATTTCTGCACTTTATGAGCGGTAAACAGCTCAGTAAATTGCTTGGCGGCGACCGCGCTCTTAGCCAGAATCAACAGACCGGACGTGGGTGTATCGAGTCGATGAACAGCAAAAAGCTTAATCCCTAAATCTTGCTCAGCCTGCGCCACCACGCCTGCAGTCCCATTCTGACTGTGGAAATGCACTTTGGCTGATTTGGAAATAACAATAAAATCAGCCTCATCGGCTATGATTCGATACATGGAGTACTCGACGTTGTAATGCGGATCATCGACTTAAAACTGAATAGTGACGACTAAGCCGGGATGATTATCCGTGAGATTAATTTTGGCATTGTGCCGTGAGAGAATCGCTTTGACCATAGATAATCCTAAACCAGTGCCCTGTAAATGCCGGCTAGGGTCGAGGCGCACTAAACGTTCGAACACTCTTTCTTTACTCTCATCTGGAATACCAGGGCCATTATCACGGATCTGAATTTGTGGGCCTGACTGAATAATCTCAATCCGCGCACCTTGGCCAGAATACTTCATCGCATTATCGACAAGATTATATAAAGCTTGGAATAATAAGTATTTATCACCAAAAACCTTATGATCTGTCAGTAACGATAAACTCAAGGTTTGCTCGTTAGATTCAGCCACAGCATCGGCCATATCCAATAAGTCAGTACACAGTTGCGCTAGGCTTAACTCCTGCAAATCGAGTGTCTGCTGACCTTCTTCGATACGCGTGAGCGACAACATGGCATCAAACGTCGCTAAACAATGATCGAGCTCCTCGGTCAAAATGGCGCAACCTTCGCTAATCTCATTGCTCGACTTACTCGCTAACTCTTCAATACCAATACGGATATGTGACAGTGGAGTACGTAAATCATGGGCGATATTATCGGTCGCACCACGCACTGCCATCAGGTTATTTTCGAGAATATCCAGCACATTATTAAACTGCAGCGCCAACATATCGAACTCATCCTGACGCCAACTCAAGGGTAAGCGGGTGTCATAGTGACCGCGTTCAATCTGTTCACTCAAGCGGTTGTATTGCACTAATCGACGTAAAATCGCCTTAGAAAACAGATAGCCGAGCGCTAAAGTCAACACTACGGTAAGCATGACAGCCGTCGCGGCGGCACTGATAAACTTATCAATTAACGTCGCTAAGTTATCGGTACGGGTCGCAATCAACACTGGGCCGTAGCGGGTCATCACTAGGCCGCCAGTAAGAATATGCAGCTTATCCGGGCCACCGGTTAAGATAGGAAAATCCCGCGTTTGCGGCAGCATGGGCATGCCTTCGGGCATAAAGCTCAAGGCACCGACCATATCGTAGCTATTACGCCAAGCGATCAGGGCCGTTTGTGGATCGGCGGCGCGGATTTGAGCGGCAAAACTACGGCGATCAACCGTTAGGGCAAGTTGCTGATAACGTTGGGTCTCTGACTCTAAATATTGAGTCACTTGATACTGCTGCTCGATGATCAACTGCCGATAGAGGGCAAATAGCAACGCCCCGATGATCACTATCACTAAGGTCGAAAAAACGATTGTGATGCGCCAGGCGCTGCTTTGGTAAGGCTTAATGCCTTTGTCGTAAGCGATAACCCGCTCCCCTCACGGTTTCGATAAGCTCGCCATGGCCTAACTCTTCAAATTTACGGCGTAATTTTGCGATATGCACATCGATGACGTTCGTGCGCGGATCGAAGTGATAATCCCACACTGCTTCGAACAATAAGGTGCGGCTAATAACTTGATTAGCATGTTCCATCAGATACTTAAGTAACTGGAACTCTTTTGGCTGTAGCATCAACTCCTGCCCGTCTAAAGTGACATTACGGGTCAGTAACTCCATCTTCAAACCACCAACAACGAGATCAGTTGTCACAGGCACAGATTGCCCACGGTGCATCAGTTTTTCAGCGCGAACTAATAACTCGGAGAAAGCAAACGGCTTAGTCATATAGTCGTCGCCACCTGCCCGCAAGCCTTTTACTCGCTCATCGACGTGCGCTAAAGCGGATAAAATCAGCACTGGTGTTTGATTACCCGTAGCCCTTAAGGCGGCCAGCAATTTTAAGCCATCGAGTTGAGGTAACATGCGGTCGAGGATCACGAGATCGTACTGACTACTCGTCGCAAGTGACAGGCCTTGATGGCCATCGCTCGCCGTTTCGATATTGTGGCCCTGCTCAAGAAATCCTTTGACGATGTAATCAATCGTCGTCGCATCATCTTCAACTAAAAGTATTTTCATCTGTATGTTGCGCTCCTCAATCTTAAGCACTCGTGTGAGCACTCGATTGACTTAGATATTTCAATCCCACTTGAGTAAAGGTAACGGTCGTAAATTTTCGACATCAAAGGCCAACTTAAACTTACCCGTATCGTCTAACAGCTTAAGTTCTAAGTAACTGATACCTAAGTCGTGGTCTAACTTTGCTTCGGTTAAGAAGGCTTTATGATCTTTAGTGGCCTTAATGATTAGACCTGAAAAGGTTTGATCTTTTGCCGCGATCATACGCGTTGCCTCAACCTCACCCAGATCATCGGCGCTTACTTTACTCGCCTTTTGTTTCAGTAACTTACCATCACGGGCACGATATTCAAACCGCGTTATAGAGTTTGCTAAAGGATTAATCAACTCAAATTGATAGACTAATTCACCCTCTTGCTCTTCCATATGAAATTCGGCAATCACACCGGAGAACCCTTTTTCAATCTGCTGCATAACGCTCAACGGCGGTACATAGTCTCCACCCGCAAACATCGAATACATGCTCTGAGCCGCCGTTGCGACACCAGATACCAACATGAATCCTAGCAACCATAGTCTCATGGCCCCTCCATTTAAATCAGCTAAGTTTGTATCTTATGAGACAATCAGTTAGAAGTCGATGGACCTATTGCGCCTGTATGCAATTCCAAGCTAATCCCTCACAATTTACCACTGGATATAGCATCACACTGTGTCAGCGTTAACTCTGGTTCGGCCATCAATTGATCTGAAATCCAACGTCAACAGAACCTAAATCGCTGATAAGCCAAACACTCAATCATTTTGTGGCTAATGTGCTAAGTCTACCTAATACCAACTTAAACGCCGATGGAAACAAGATTAAGCTTTGATCATCTGGGGATTTTTAAACATGACATTTTCAGTGATAACCCTCAATTTCGCCATTTAGAATCAAGAGGATTGAATTTTAGCGGGTATTTTAGTCTATCTGTGTCATTAAAAAGTGGGATTGGCAAATAAATCGCCCTCGACTAAAGTCAGATAACTTAGCATCAGGTAACGGTATTTTTAAATCGGAGCGAAAATGAAACCAGTCATGCGATGGATAAGCTTAAGCTTGTTATTAATAGCAGCATTAAGCGCTTATGCCTATGGCAGCGCCACCAGTGCATTGGTGTTCATCATCTTAGGCATGCTATTGGAAGGGACATTTTGGATTGGATTACTCGGTATAAAACGTTATTAAATTACGATATCACGCTATTCCAAAATATGAATTTGTTCGGATTTGAGTGCCACCGTAGTTTGCATCCCCTTAGTAAGAGCAAGCTTTTGGGCAAAATGCAGCGAGACTTCAGTGTTAAGTTGTAACGGAGTGCCAGTGACGTAGCAGATAAGCCGAACAGATTCGCCCATCACCAGCATAGCGTCGATCGTGACATCTAATTTATTAAAACTGCGGCATAAACGCCCTTTGGATATCGAATTAAAACGAATACCTTGATTGGGGATAACCCAACGGACTCGACTTCCCACAGGGCGATCTTTGCCATAGTCGCAGGCAATTAGCTGCTCACCAAATTTAAGCCAAGTGAGATTTTTAGTGCTGTCTTGAAATACCACTTCACCATCAAAAATATTTCTTAGCCCCATCTGCCTAGCCACAGCTTCATTTCGTGGCCGCGATAACACCTCGAAAGGTGCACCTTGCTGTAGCATCTTGCCTTGGCTGATCAAAATCATCGAATCAGCCAGCAGTAAGGCTTCATTTAAGTCGTGGGTGACCATTATCACTGGGCAAAGTAACTGCTCTTTGAGGCGCGCAAGTTCAAGGTATAAACGCTCGCGAGTTTCCCTGTCCACCGCAGAAAAAGGCTCATCCAGCAACAAAACCGACGGTTCGCGGGCAAGCGCTCTGGCAAGCGCAACGCGCTGGCGCTGGCCGCCCGATAAATGCGCCGGTAATCTATCGGGTAATCCCTGTAGATTGACCCGTTCGAGCCAATCTTTCGCGCGCGGTATGCGCTCAGCCTTGGGAATATGATCAAGCCCAGCAACCACATTCTCTAGGGCGGTAAGGTTAGGAAATAGTCCAAAATGCTGTGGCATATAACCGATATGGCGTTGCTGCGGGCTTAAGGCGATGCGCGCTTTATCATCAAACCAAGGTCGATCGCCAAAGTGGATTTGTCCCGTATCGGGATGATTCAACCCAGCGATCATCCGTAGCAGCGTGGTTTTTCCACCGCCAGACGGCCCTACCACAGCAAGTACTTCACCCGCTTTACAGCGAAAATCGGCGTTGAGTTTAATGTGTTTATGATTTTGGATCTGACACTGCAGATCAGCGATGATTTGCGCCACGCTGACCTCCTAAACGCCGCGATAGACTGGTTGTTAGTGCTAACGCCGTCACGGCAAACAGCAATAAGACTAATGACATAGTGCCAGCAGCATTAAAATCGAATGATTGCACACTGTCATAAATTGCAATCGAAATCGTCTTAGTCTCGCCAGCAATATTGCCGCCCATCATCAGCACAACGCCAAACTCCCCAAGCACATGGGAGAAGCACAGAACTAATGCCGTTAGCACACCCGGCCACACCATAGGCAATTCAATTTTAAGTAGAATTTTAAGTCGACTCATGCCGCAACAAGCGGCTGCGTCGCGAACATCATTCGGCACAGCTTCGAATGCGCGTTGTATCGGCTGCACAGCGAAGGGAATATTGACTAAAACGGAGGCGATAACCAGACCAGAAAAGTGAAACACGAGTTGCTGACCCATGACTTGCTCAATCCATTGTCCGAGCCAACTTTGACAGCCAAGCCCCACCAGCAAGTAATAACCAATCACAGTTGGCGGTAATACTAAGGGCACCATGATCAGCGCCTCGACCCAAGATTTGCCGACAAATTGACGATAGGCTAATGCCCGTCCAGCCAAAATAGCTAAAGGAATCAACACTAAAACTGTGATGCCACTCAGCTTGACCGATAACCAAAGTGCCTGCCAATCCATCATGGTTGCTCTGGCAATGAAAAACCATAATCGGCCAAAACACGACGGGCACTATCGGCTCTTAAATAATCGTAAAAATGCTGAGCAGTTTCACTCGCCTTGGCCATTAATGCCATACGCTGAAACAGTGGGCTATGCATTTTTGCTGGCACTATGGCGTAATCACTATGTTTGGCAAAAGTAGGAGACATAGCTAAAGAGAGCGCAATAATCCCGCCCTGGGTTGAACCACTAATCGCAAACTGCCCTGCTTGGGACACATTTTCCCCAAGGATCAATTTAGGTTGAATCACATCCCACAACTGCACAAACTGCAATGCTTCTTTAGCCTTTTCGCCATAGGGAGCGTGATCAGGATTAGCAATAGCAAAACGGGTAATTTTTCCTGCAGTGAGTGCTTCAGCTAACCCCTTAAGTTCAGGATCAACAGACAAACGACCTGTTTTAGGTACAACAATAGCGAGTTGCCCTTGGGCATAAAGAACGCCGGCATCGCGGGCAACGCCAGCACTATGCAATTGCTGAATATATTTTTCATCCGCAGATAAAAATAATTCATAGGGCGCACCGTTTTGGATTTGAGTAGCAAAATTACCCGATGACCCATAGGATATTTTTACTTTTAGCCCAGTTTCATTGGTAAATTTTTGGCTAATATCATCGAGGGCAAAACGTAAATCTGAGGCAGCGGCAATTGCGGGAATCGCTGTATTATCCGCCGCTCGACTGAACGATGGCACGACCGCCAAGCACCAGAGTAATGCAAAAACACAGGTATGGAAGAAACGGGTCAAACTCTGCATTGGGTCACCTTAGTGCAATATTCGCGCGGGTCTTAAACTGGCAAGCTGCGTTGCGACTACGAGTATCTCAGCCACGCGACTAGTCTTTGTGTTGCCATAGCTTAGCCGCCTGTTCATCGGCATCTTTCGCTTCAACCCAACTTTTACCTTGCTCGCCCGCTTCTAATTTCCAGAATGGCGCTTTGGTTTTTAAAAAGTCGATTAAGAATTCACAGGCAGCAAAAGCAGCTTTGCGATGGGCGCTGGTTACGCCGATAAACACAATCTGCTCACCCAGAGCCATAGTACCGACACGATGAATAACCGTCACTTTATTAAGCGGCCAACGGCTACGCGCCTCGGTAACGATTTGTTCTAACACGGCTTCGGTCATGCCAGGATAGTGCTCTAAGGTTAAGTCTGTCACCGCGGCCCCATCGTTAAAATCACGCACTTTGCCGATAAAAGTGACTACGGCACCATCGCTATCATCTTGAGCTAGCTGGCGATATTCGTCAGAAACACTAAAATCGACCTCTTGCACTCGAACTGTGGGTAACAAACGCATATTAACCTCCTGTAACCGGTGGGAAAAAGGCGACTTCATCACCATCGTTTACAGGTGTATCCCATTGGCTAATGGTCTGATTTACCGCCACCAGCAATTTGTCAGAGGTTAATACTTTGGCCCATTTGTCGTCGGTTGCTGCCAGCGTTGCCCGTAATGCTTCGGCAGTTTGTGTCTGCTCGCCCGCCTCTAGACTTAATTTAGCTGTGCCCAACAATTCTCGAACTTGAGCAAAAAACAACACGTTAATCATAGTCTTCTCTCGTTTTTGATCCGCTAAACCTTAAAATGTCCCGACTTGCCGCCACGCTTTTCTAACAGACGGACTTGGGAGATCACCATATCTTTTTGCACGGCCTTGCACATGTCATAGATAGTTAACGCCGCCACTGAAGCTGCAGTTAACGCTTCCATCTCTACGCCCGTTTTGCCGGATAACTTGCACAGGCTAGTAATACGCACGCGGTTATGTTCAGGTTGTGCCTCTAAATCGACTTCAACTTTCGTTAGCATCAGCGGATGGCAGAGAGGGATAAGGTCTGAGGTTTTTTTCGCGGCTTGAATGCCCGCAATACGCGCGGTCGCAAACACATCACCCTTGTGGTGGCTACCACTCATGATCATCTCGAGTGTCGTGCTCGCCATCTCGATAAAAGCTTCTGCACGGGCTTCGCGCTCGGTAACGGCTTTTTCAGTTACATCGACCATATGGGCATTGCCATCGGCATTAATATGAGTAAATACATTGCTCATTGGAGCGATCCTTTAATTGAGGTCAAAACAGGGTACAAGGGAAATTGAGCTTTTACTCGCGCTAAATTGGCTATAGCCACAGACCTAAAATCAGGTCTAGCCGCCAATAGAGGCAAGATGCTGAGTGACACCTGTGATGCCTTGATGCAAGTAATGGGTTTCTTTCTTCTGGGCTAATTGACCGTGCAGACGCTCAATTAATTCCGCTTGCTGGTTAGAATGCTGTAGCAGATCACGTAAATCGACACCGGATTCCGTAAAGAGGCACAAGTGCAATTTACCCTTAGCAGATACCCGTAAACGGTTACAGGTAGCACAAAAATTATTGGCATAGGGCATGATCAAGCCGATACGGCCCTGATAATCGCTGCGGCTGAAATTTTGGGCTGGACCATCGGAGGCGCTTGGCGTATCTAATTGCCAGCTATCTGCCAGTAACTGCGCTTTGATGTCAGCGCCCGCTAGGTGATGGGCTTCAAAATACTCACGACCAAGACCCGTTTCCATCAGCTCGATAAAACGCAGGTCGATTGGCGTGTGTTTAATCCAGTGTAAAAAACGTGGCAAATCTTTATCGTTTAAGCCTTTAAGCAGTACGGCGTTGATTTTTACTCGCTCGAAACCTGCTGACAAGGCGGCATCAATCCCCCGCATCACTTCATCAAACTTATTTTCGCCAGTGATCTGGTAAAACATTTTGGGATCTAAACTATCCACGGACACATTGATACGACGTAAGCCAGCATCGAACCATTCTTTGGCATGCTTTTCGAGTCGATATCCATTAGTGGTCGTCGCAATAGTATGAATGCGCGGGTTATCAGCGACGACACGAATGATGTCGGTAAAGTCTTTACGCAGGGTAGGTTCACCGCCTGTAATGCGGATTTTTTGGGTGCCGACTTGGCTAAATGCGGAGACTAATTTTTCTATCTCATTGAGAGATAAGAATTTTGATTTACCTTCAGGATGATAACCATCAGGGAGGCAGTAACTGCATTTGAAGTTACAAACGTCAGTGACTGACATCCGTAAATAGTGAAATTTTCGACCAAAGCTGTCTTGTAATTGAGACATGATCACCTTTCCAAGTGTGGGAGGTGAGAGCATTTCTTATCCCACCCCGGTGGCATTATTACCACGGCTACACCTCCATATCTTTCGACTTAGGCAGGCAAGCTCGGAGAACCGTCGTCGGTGATTATAGGCCGAAAGTACTCACTAGCTATACCCCTAAACAGGTATTTATTAACCTAGATCACGCTAGCGTGAATAATCTGTGACAGTCCTCACCTAAAGATTTGTATTGAATTAGACTAAACAGCAGCTTAATCCACTGTGACCTTATCTTATTTTCAGGTAAGGTGGTGCAAGCAATAAAACGCCCGTTTACAAACTACAACACTCGATAAAAATCGGGGAAACGTGAAGGAAGAGGTGAACTGATGGAACGCGAATCAATGGAATTCGATGTTGTTATCGTCGGTGCTGGTCCAGCTGGCTTGGCCACGGCATGTCGATTAATGCAAATATCACAGGATTCAGGTAAAGAAATTACCGTCTGTGTGGTAGAAAAAGGCTCAGAAGTGGGCGCGCATATTCTGTCAGGCGCTGTGTTCGAGACAAAAGTGCTAGACGAGCTATTCAGTGACTGGCGCGAAAAAGATGCTCCAATAAAAACCGCTGTCACCCACGACGAAATTTACCTACTCAGCTCAGCCACCGACGGCAGAGTCATGCCTAATGCTTTTGTGCCAAAAACCATGCACAACGACGGCAATTTTATTATCAGCGTCGGTAATCTGTCCCGCTGGCTTGCCAATCGCGCAGAAGAACTCGGTGTCGAAATATTCCCCGGCTTTGCCGCCAGTGAACTACTATTTAACGCCGATAACAGCGTTAAAGGTATTTTGATTGGCGATATGGGAGTGGGTGCCGATGGCGAACCCAAAGACAGCTTTATGCCAGGCATGGAGTTGCACGCTAAATATACCGTTTTCTCCGAGGGTTGCCGCGGCCACTTAGGCAAGCAACTTATCGAAAAATACCATTTAGATAATGGTAAAACACCACAGCATTACGGTTTAGGCTTCAAAGAAATTTGGAAAGTCCCCGCCGAACAACACGAACAAGGCAAAGTCGTTCACACTGGTGGCTGGCCATTAACCGAGGGCGCATCGGGTGGCGGCTTCCTTTATCACATGGAAGATAACCAAATTGCGGTCGGCCTTATTATTGATTTGAACTACAAAAATCCGCATCTGAGCCCATTTGACGAATTCCAGCGCTATAAAACCCACCCTGTGATTGCTAAGTATTTAACGGGTGGCGAACGCCTTAGTTATGGCGCCCGCGCGATTACTAAAGGCGGCTTAAACTCGCTACCTAAGATGAGTTTTCCTGGCGGTCTTATCATAGGCTGCAACGCGGGTACGTTGAACTTTGCTAAAATCAAAGGCACTCACACTGCGATGAAGAGCGGGATTGTTGCAGCAGAAACCTTAGGTAAAGCCATGATGGCAGGGGTTGAAGGCGGTAAAGATCTCGACTGTTACCAAACCCACCTTGAAGAAAGCTGGCTATACGAAGAATTGCATAAATCCCGCAACTTTGGTCCAGCGATGCACAAATTTGGTACCTATTTAGGCGGCGCATTCAACTATATAGATCAAAACTGGTTTGGCGGAAAGTTCCCTATCACACTGCGTGATGAGCACCCAGACTATGCGCAAATGGCACCTGTGAGCGCTTACAGCAAGATTGATTATCCAAAACCCGATGGCAAGCTTAGCTTCGATAAACTGTCCTCAGTGTATCTGTCGAGCACTTATCATGAGGAAGATCAGCCCTGCCATTTACGTCTCAAGGACAGCAGCATTCCACTGGGCATTAACTTGACTCAGTTTAATGAGCCAGCACAGCGTTACTGCCCAGCCGGCGTGTATGAAATCGTCGAAGAGGCGGGTCAACCCAAGTTTGTAATCAATGCGCAAAACTGCATTCATTGCAAAACCTGCGACATTAAAGATCCGAGCCAAAACATCACTTGGGTTACACCGGAAGGCGGTGGTGGTCCAAACTACCCCAACATGTAACATTTGGATGATAAATGTAAATAATGGCGCTCAGTGGAGCGCCTTTTTTTCACCTTTTACACGAATAGTTCACTTTTTTTGCTTGCCCTTACTCGCGACATTGGCCACAATTGCCACACAAAAAAGAGTTCGTTTTCAATCACCATCTCATTTCCATCTATACTCTACATAATTAGATCTACAGCAAGACCAACAGGTTAGGCCAAATAAGTGTTCTATACGCTGTTTTATTCGGCAACCGGCCTAGACTAAGGTTAACTTTTCACATTTCTGTCCGATAATCTTTTACCGTACAAGAGTGCGTTGACCGATAACTCAAAATAGTCCAACACAGGCATATTGATATTTATGATATTTAATAACCTCACCATTAAGCAGAAAATTCTGTTAACAGTGACATTTGCAGTACTGTTGTCGACCATACTCGTCGGCGTATTAAGCCAACGTAGCGCGAAAAATGTCGTACAACAAAGGATGTTAGGCTCGGAATTACCGAGCTTAATGATGCAAATTCGCAATAAGATCGATCTCGACATTTCCACTTTAATGAATGCTGCAGAACAATTGGCCAGTAGTCGCATGTTACTGCAATGGCTCGAAGACGGTAGACCGCAGGCCCAAGAAACCCAAGTCGTAGCCCAACTCAAAGACATCACTCGTCAATATAAGCTAGCGCAAGCTTCCTACGCAGATAGACAAACTGCCGCCTACTACACTCAGGATGGTTTTTTGCGTGTGCTCACTCCTGCGCAGGATGGCTGGTTTTTTGGTTACCGAGACAGTGGCCAAGAACGTATGTTAAACGTATTTACTGAGGCCAACGGCGAAGTCAAACTCTTCATCAACTACCAACAACCCAATGGTCGCGGCTTAGTCGGGCTCGCTAAATCACTCGATGACATGGTGCGTTTGCTGAGCTCGTTTAAAATTGAAGAAACCGGTTTAGTCTACTTAGTGGATGCTAAAGGTGAGGTAAAACTCCACCCAGATACGAACCAAATTGGTAAGAGCAACCTAAGCAGCTTATACAAGGATGCGAGTTCAAGCTCATTATTAAACCGCAGTGATTTCAATCTGATCAATACCAAAATCAATGGCGAAAACATGCTGGTTGCCAGTAGTTATATCGCATCTATGGATTGGTACTTAGTCGCACAGGTGCCAGAGGCCGAAGTGTTCGCACTATTAACCGAAGCGGCTTATCAGATCTTAATCTGGACGCTGATAATTGCAGCGGGCTTTATTGTACTCGCCATCGTGGTGGCAGGTTCAGTGAGTCGTCCAATCGCCCAAGTTGCCGCCATGTTCCACGACATAGGCGAAGGTGAAGGTGACTTACGCCAACGTCTACCAGTCAATGGTGAAGATGAAATTGCACAGCTCGCTAAAGGATTTAACAGCTTTATCAGTAAGATCCAAGATTCTGTCATCGAAGTGGCACAAACCAGCGAACAGCTTGGTTTCTCGGCTAAGGATGTGTCGAATCAGGCACAGCAAACCTTAGAAGACAGCCACGAGCAGAAAGATCGCACTATGATGGTGGTAACGGCCATTAATGAAATGGGCGCGACGGTTAACGAAATTGCCAGTAATGCCGCCCAAGCTGCGGTTGCCGCCAGAGATGCAGATACTGAAGCCAGCAGCGGGCAAGTTGTGGTAACCCGTGCCCGCGATACCATTAACCAATTGTCAAAAGACGTTGGCCAAGTGGGTGAAGTGATTGAGTCCCTCGCGACCCACACTAAATCCATCGGTGGTATTTTAGATGTGATCCGCGCAATCTCTGAGCAGACTAACTTGTTAGCACTTAACGCGGCCATTGAAGCAGCACGTGCCGGCGAAGCTGGACGCGGATTTGCTGTCGTAGCCGATGAAGTGCGTAACTTAGCCTCACGCACAGCAGCATCGACTAATGAAGTGCAAGGCATGATCGACAAGCTGCAATCGGAAGCCAGCCGCGCGGTTAATGCGATGGCCCAGAGTCGTACCCGCTCCCACGAAGGCGTTGTGGCCGTCGATGAAGCCAGCAAATCGTTAATTGGCATTAGCGATCGCATTGGTCTTATCAGCGACATGAACATTCAAGTTGCTGCGGCAACGGAAGAACAATCCACAGTTGTGGAGGACATCAACCGTAACGTCACTGAAATCAATGACATTACTCAACGTACTGCCAATACTGCACAAGCGGCGGCACAGGCGAGTTTAGCCTTGAATCAACTGTCACACCGCTTAGATACCTTAGTGGCCAAGTTTAAGGTGTAAAACCTTAAAACTTACGCCATAAAAAACGCCTTAGATGTTTCCATCTAAGGCGTTTTTCTTTAACTCGCAGAGGCAATTAATCCATAGCAATAAATTTAATCGTTAATGGATAGCGATACACTTTACCTTCGCTGGCCTTAATAATCGCCAGCACAGTACACACCAGATCGAATATGCCGAGTATGGCTAAAAAGATGAAACCAATGCCGACCAAAGCTAATACGCCACTGATGATCACATAAATCAACAGGCTCAATTTAAAGTTCAAGCAACTACGGCCACATTGATCAACAAATGCGGACTCTTCACGCTTCATCAGCCAAATGATCAAAGGACCAAGAATAGAGCCCAACGGCACTAAGTATCCAATAAAACTTGAGGCGTATACCAGTAAGCCAAAATCTTTATCACTTTTTGTAACGGGTTCAATCATAGGTCATCCCTGTTTTATCATTTTGAATATAAAGCCTTATTTTCCACTCGGCCCATATAAACGCATTTGCCAATCTTCTACTGTCTGTAATGCTAAGCGGCGTTGTAGGCTATTAACCCAACTCAGCGCTAATCCCTCGCAGGAAGCTAAACGATCATAGGCACTGGCATTAAACGTTGGCGAGAAATAGAGTGACATGGCCTCGGCAACACTGATATCAGTACGACGCTCAACTAATTCAATCCTATCGTTTAACTGAATAATCCCTGGGGTTAAGATTCTATAAAACCAACCACATAATTGGCTTTGCTGCATAGCGAGGGCGAATTCTCTGTGGCCAAATTGCAGATTCAATTTAAAACAAGGTGAACGCGGCTGAGTCACTTGCACTTTTACTGCGCCAATTTGCAAGATATCGCCAATATTGACTTGAGTTTCGTTCAGTCCAACTGTGCTAATGTTCTCTCCCATGCTGGGCGCATCTTCGAGCTGGGTGATTAAGTCCCAACGACGATATTGGCCGTAGTGCTCGCGGGGGAAATGATGTAGCACGCGATCAAGGCCGCCATGGTGTTTTGGATCGGCCTGCGCGTCCCCTTCAACATGGTCGATATGCACTAACAGTTGTTGAGCCGCTTGCTTACCATCAATCCCCGTAGCAACACCGGACATTTCTTGAAGATGAGTTCCTAAGTACAATCCAGACAACTTATTAATCAACAACTTTGACATCTGCAACTCCAAATCAATGACCTATCGCGCATTACTGTCAGAGTGTAAACCGCGATACGCCAATAATACAATCAACCCGCGCCATAACCCACAAAGGTAGGCTAAACATTGCTGCCAAGAAGAACCGAGTAGAGTCTATGAATGATTTAACACCACTTGATTTCGGCCCGCTTCTTTTGCCTGATACAAGGCCAGATCGGCACGTTTGATAAGGTCCTCTGCGGGCTCTTGCACTTGATGCTCAGCAACACCAATACTGGCAGTAATAGAAATGTGTAATCCATTCACTTTAATTTCCCGCTGGGAAATGAGGTCACGGATCTGTTCTGCCAGTTCTGCCGCTCGAGATAAATCCATCTCAGGGAGTAAAATTAAAAACTCCTCACCGCCCCAGCGACATAAAATATCCTGTTGTTGTAGTAAACCACGCAGCATATTAGTCATGGTTTTTAATACTAAGTCACCAATCCCATGCCCATAACTGTCGTTCACTTTTTTAAAGTGGTCGATATCCAGCAAGAGTATTGAAATCGGCGATTGTGTCAGCTTAGCTTTATCTAACGCCTGCCTAAAGTACTCATCAAACACCTGACGGTTAGCGGCGCCAGTGAGCTTATCAGTAGACGCCATAATTTCTAGTTTGCGCTGATAACGACCTAAGGTCATGTTGGAGATGAATAAAATACCTAGGGTCACCATTAGGCTTAACGCCAAATTACCCCAAAACGTATTTAACAGTTCCCGCTCTTGTGGCGCATCCTCCTGCTCAACAATCAAATACCACTTAAACTCAGGAACTAAGCGACTATTGAGATAAACCGTTTTCCCGTTTTTCTGATAGCTGAAGACGGCACTTGGGCTGGTTAAAATACGCGTAGCCAAATTATCAAGCCCTACGTTCGTTTGCAGCGAATCCGTACCGTCATATTGATCGCCATGCAAAGTGACATTACCTTGCCGATCGGTAAAGAACACTCGGCGGTTATAACGCTTTTGATATAACTCAATTAAGGCTTTAACCTTTTCAACCGCCAACCCCACACCGGTAACACCAATAAATTTCCCTTCAAAATCAAAAACTTTATAGTTAACAAATACGGTTGTCTTACTGCGGTCTGCCGTATCGGCATCAATATTGACCTCATAATGTTCAGATTCAGGTAAAGAACGCACTCGAAAATACCAAGCATCGTCAGGCTCTACATCTTGGATTTGTTTTAAAATGCCCGTGGAATGGTAATAATTTCGACTTTTCTCAGACACAAAAAAGCTAGTGACTGTACCGTATTTCTCTTGGATTTCCTTAAGGTAACGAATGAGTTTTTCGGGCTCTTGCTCATGACTTAAGGTCCAATCCCGAACAAAGGTATCCTGCGCCATCAAGGATGAAATAAAGATGGGTCGTAACAAATCCTGTTGAATTTCTGAATAAATATTGTCACTTGTGAGCGGTAAGGTATTGCTCTCTATTTGCTGGCTCAGTGAATCATGAGCCACTTTGTAACTGATACCGCTGGTCACTAAAAAGGCGACCAAAAGCAAAACAGACAGAAGCCAAATAAATTTATTTTTATCATTCCAAGCGTTATTGCCCATTCTCAACTCCAAAGACTACAGAACACCTTGAGTGGCTTATTATTTTAATTTAACGATAACTATTTTAGTTGAATAAATGTTAACGCAATTGTGCCATGGCCGCACAAGATTTCTGTCGTATTGGCGTTCTACGATGGAATAACTTTATTTTGAGCAAAAAAATGCCTCGTTGGGGAAACGAGGCAAAAAACATACTAACCAATAAATGGGAGAAAAGTACAAGAAAACGTTAAGAGACAAGCTATGCGCCACAAGACATACTCTAGCAAGGACGTATGACAAAAAGATGACTCAAACTGGTCACAATAGTACTTATTATGTCGTTTGCTTTGTCTCTAAATACTGTTTTAGTGCCTCACCCGGAATAGAACTATCGGTTGCCACCGCAAATGCCGCCCAAATCGCCCCTTCTGCCATGGCCTCAGTAATCGACTGGCCGATGCAGAGACTGTGGATCAACCCTGCCGCATAGGCATCACCCGCGCCAGTGGTATCAACAACTGTGGCAGGGATAGCAGCAACATGCTGCACTTGATCATGCGTGTAAACCTTAGCCCCATTGATACCATCGGTGACAATAAAGTAACGCAGACAATCGCCACCAATGCTTTTGCCATATTCCCAAGATGCGCCATCACAACGCCCCTGAATATCACTCATGGAGGCCAATAAAATATGACAAGGTCTCTGTCTGTCGTCCTTGGCTAATTGCGCGACCACAAGACAATGTTCTAAAGCTGTTTTTGCCCAGCTGACAGAGCCTTCAGCGGAAGTATTAAAATACAACGCGTCCCATGGCTGCCATTTCGGCGGTACAGATAATTCAAATATGGGTCTTTGTGGCCGAATAATGGTGCGCTCGCCGTCTGGCGTCATTACAAGCAGCATTTCGCATGTATTGCCGGTGCGGCGCTGCACTAAGCGACAATCGAGCCCTTGCGTACTGGCTTCTGCAATGAGCCAATCCCCCATGTCATCACGGCCCACTTGACTCACCAGCGCGACGCTATGCCCTGCCCAGACTAAACCTAATCCGGTATTTGCCCCACCGCCGCCGAGCCTTTGGCCGCCATCTTGATAATGGAAACGTCCACCTGTTTTTAAAGGTTTATCAAGCAGTAAGATCCGATCACAGTTGAGATTGGCAACTAACAGAATATTAGCCATTACACGGCTCCAAAGGGCAAAAAAGCATCAAGGCCAGAAGATAAAAACAAAGAAATATCAATCTAGAGCAAAATGCTCACAGGCACAATCCAATCATCAAGATAGAAACATTATAAGGATATGGCAGCGCCTTGATGTAAGCATTTGTCCCGAAGAAGACGAGGAAAACAGTTATACACTCATACGGTATAACATAGATGTTAACTCTAACACTTTGTTTAAAATAGATTTATAGAAAAGATAACGTCTCAGGACAAAATGAAGCGTAACCATTTTGAAGCCGACTCGATTAATTATCAGTAGACATAGTTAAAATGCATGCTGGATACATATATTAAATTTATGAATGGAATCAAACGCTATGCTAATGGAAATATGGGATACCGCCGAAGAAAAATCTGAGCAGCTACGCCGTTATCAGCTCTGTATAGATGAATTTAATGAATTGAATTTTCACGATGTTTATATTGCAGAAATCAAACAAGAATACCAACAACTTGCTGAACAAGTAAAAGTGCAGTCAACCTCGGATCCCGAGCGCTAACTGCACTTTGCCATCTAGTTACTCACGATAAACCTTCAATTACTTTATTGGCGTCAATGGTGATAAAGACGCAAATTGTACTGCTAATGTCCAATCTGTAATGACCATATCTGAAGGCTGCCAACTGTCATCAACCCACTCATAAACCAAGCCAGGGTTTTCCTCTGCGTTGACTAACAAACGCCGTCCATCTTGCAACACAAGCGTATAATCGAGCCCCTGCGCATCGACACTTTCAATGTCCCCCAAGACATTGTGCTTAATGGCCGAAATAGTTCCGGTTGCCTTAACGGCATCGTTTTCCTTTGCACCGCTGTAAAACTTTAACGCCTCGTTTGCGGCAGTCTTGTGAAAAACAAACTCCTCAGTCACACCCACTACGATCGACGGATCAAGCTCATACCAGGCGGGTATCCATAATGCGTTAATTGTCATCCCGTTATATCCTGCATAATAATTTTACGGACGGGATCATTCTGCCTTAACCCCGACAGAGAAAATACTCTTCAGGGATAAAATAATTTTAATCCCTGTAAGGGATAGCATCACTAAATTGAGCGCATCACTTTCTTTGTAAGATAATTCCAAACCAAAGGGTCATACCTGAGATGCTTTAAGCTCCAGCACTGATGTTGGACTCAATTGGGCTTTCTGTTAGTTTGTAAAACACTTTGCCTCAAACCGACACATTAAGCTGACAAAGTGATCCTGAGCTCAGTAATCGCGTATAGAGTCACACACGATAGATTAATCTTCCCATGCTTGCACCGCAGGCCGATAAATACGGAGTTTACTTGTCTATGGATAAGCCCATAACGCAACCCCCTCAAGCCCTTAAGCTCATTGGTGAAACTGAGGCCGGAAAGCGTCAAGAGCTTAAGCAATACTTTAATCAGACATGGGCTTTATACGAGTCTCTGTTTGATTTGATCCAAGAAGATAGCGCCTATTACCTCAAAGCTGAGCCGCTGCGCCATCCGTTAATCTTTTACTTTGGCCATACGGCCACTTTCTATATCAACAAACTCAAACTCGGTAAATTTCTCGATGAACGAGTAAACGACAACTTCGAATCCATGTTCGCCATTGGTGTCGATGAGATGTCTTGGGATGATTTGAACGAACAACATTATCCGTGGCCGGATGTGGCAGAGGTGCGAAGCTATCGCCAACAAGTTAATGCTGTCGTCAATCGTGTTATCGATGAAATGCCTCTAGCGTTACCTATCACTCAAAATAGCCCAGCTTGGATCATTTTGATGGGCATTGAACATGAGCGTATTCATTTAGAAACCTCATCGGTGATCATCCGCCAACTGCCGCTGGAATATGTCGCACCCAACCACCTCTGGCCTGCGTGCCAAGACACCGCCCCTGCCAAGGCCAACAGTTTATTGGCTGTAAAAGGGCAAAAAGTAACCTTAGGCAAAACTGAACAAGACCAAACCTACGGTTGGGACAATGAGTACGGCCATAAAATATTTAACGTTAACGACTTTAAGGCTGCTAAATTCTTAGTCTCGAATCAAGAATATCTCGCATTCGTCGAGGCTGGCGGCTATCGCTCACCCCAATTTTGGAATGAAGAAGGCCAAGCTTGGCTTGCCTATACCCAAGCACAAATGCCGCGTTTTTGGCGCTTAAGACAAGATAAATGGTGGCAACGTAACTTAGTGGAAGAAATTCCGCTGCCATTAAACTGGCCTGTTGAAGTGAATCAGCTCGAAGCTAAGGCCTTCTGTAATTGGAAAGCCGAACAAAAGCAAAGCAATATACGTCTATTAACTGAAGCTGAGTGGTACATCTTACGCGAGAATGTGCCCGCAGATGCGCCCGATTGGCATGAAGTGCCGGGCAATATTGCTTTGGCTTATTACGCCTCTTCTTGCCCAGTGAATCGCTTCGAACATAATGGCTTTTTCGATATTGTCGGTAATGTTTGGCAATGGACAGAAAGCGCAATCGACGGTTTTGACGGCTTCACCGTACACCCACTTTACGATGATTTCTCCACCCCAACCTTCGATGGCAAACATAATCTCATCAAAGGCGGCTCGTGGATCTCTACGGGTAATGAGGCAATTGCTTCATCACGCTATGCGTTTCGTCGACATTTTTATCAACACGCGGGCTTTCGCTATGTGGAATCCACCCAAAATCCAGCTCAAATGGCCGAGGTCAATGTGTACGAAACGGATGAACTGATTTCCCAATACCTTGAATTCCACTATGGCGCCGAATATTTCGGGGTTGCTAACTTCTGCGTCAATGGTGTGCAGCAAGCGCTGAGTGAAATTCAATTGACTCATACAGCTAAAGCCCTCGATATCGGCTGCTCCGTTGGTCGCGCGAGTTTCGAACTGGCAAAAATGTTTGATCATGTTGATGGTATCGACTTCTCGGCGCGCTTTATTCAACAGGCCTATGCGCTGACAGAACAAGGTGAAAAACGTTACACCATACGTACCGAAGGCGACTTACAGGAATTTAAGAGTGCGAGTCTCGCGAAACTGGGATATGAGCTTGAGGCGAAAAAGGTCAACTTTATGCAAGGTGATGCCTGTAATTTAAAGCCCATCTACACAGGTTATGATTTGGTTTATGCCTCAAATCTTATCGACAGGTTAAACGAGCCTAAGCACTTTTTAACCAGTATTGCCCAGCGGATTAATCAAGGTGGATACCTTGTGGTTGCCTCGCCATACACTTGGCTTGAAGATTATACGCCCAAGGATAAATGGTTAGGTGGCGTTAAAGTCAAAGGAGAGAACTTCACCACCTTAGATGGCTTGACCGAAACCTTGATCGGCCAATTTGAGCTGGTCGCAGTGAAAGAAATTCCCTTCGTGATCCGCGAGACTAAACGTAAATTCCAACATTCCATCTCAGAAATGACAATTTGGCGTAAACGTTAATGCTCACTCATGGGATAACCAACTGAAGTCCTGATAAAAATATCCGCCAGAAATCCATTTCTGGCGGATGTGTAACATCCAGCTCAGTCACATTTACAGCACCAACTAAGGTGAGAACACTGTAAATGCAGCGAAAAATATCTACACCTTAAACTGTGCCGTTGTTAAACCAAGCTGATTTGCTAACCCCAACAGACTCCGCGTACTTGCTGCTACTTGGCTGATAGCCGCACTATTTTCCTCCGCCGCCACGCTTAAGCCAGCAATCCCCTGTGCAATCGTCGCCGAAACCGTTGTTTGTTCTTCCGCAGCGGTTGCAGTTTGAATCATTAATGCCTTTAAGGTTTCTAAGCGCAAAGCAATATCATCCACCGCGGTCTGCATTCCATCGGCATCTTCTGCGGTTTTAGAGGCTTCAGTGGAACAAGTCACACTATGCAACGCCAGCACACCTGACTGTTGCTGAATACCTTTTAACACTTGCCCAATATCCTGAGTCGCTAATTGAACCTTCACCGCTAACTGACGCACCTCATCGGCAACCACAGCAAATCCACGACCATGCTCGCCAGCTCTCGCTGCTTCAATCGCCGCATTAAGAGACAAGAGATTAGTTTGTTCCGCAATCGCATTTATCACAGCTAATACTGAGCCGATTTTCTGACTATCCGCCTCAAGACTGCCCACCTGTTGATGAATAGTTGCAAAACTGCTCAAGGTCACTTTTAAGCTTTTACGAGTACTGGCCAAGTTTTGCGAAAGAATTTCACTCGAATGGGTACAGGCGGACACTTCATCGGAGGATCTCATCGTATTCGTGCTGATTTCAGCTGCGGCATAACTCATTTCTTCAACTGCAGTGGCCAACATATCGGTTTCTTTGGCCTGCATCTGAATACTGCAATCGGCTTGGGTCATGGCGGCAGAGTTTTGTTCGGCGGCAGATTCAAGTTCATGCCCAACGCCCACCAGTTGACTGATGATTTCTTTGAGCTTAGTTTGCATCCGCGCCAACCAACTCATCAGGTGATTATCCGTTTGAACATGCGGTAAATTATGAGTTAAATCGCCAGAGGCGATCATACTGGTCAAGTTACACATGTCCTCAGGCTCACCGCCGAGCGGCTTTAATACAAACCCTGTAACTAACTTAGCGGCAGCGAACGCCAACACTAAGGCTACTGCACAAACAGATAAGCCGATAAACATCATACGGTAGGCGGGAGCAGCAATTTCACTCACATCAATTTCAGCCATCAAACCCCAACGCAAACCAAGCTCAACGACAGGAGAATAAGCGGATAAAACGGGATTATTGTTATAGTCATTCACTTGCATCACACCCGATTTACCTGCCAGCGCCTCCTTCACCGCCAGCGTATCAACACCATTCTGAGCTACCGTTCCCGCAAACGAAGCCGTAACAGTGCGATTAATGGGGTCAAGAAAAGAATCAGAACGCATGCGATTATTTGGGCCAATGAGATAAGTTTCACCACTTTGCCCCATACCCTCACGAATTTGCATAACTCTGTTAATGCGATCGATTGATACTTGAGCCGCCACCACCAATCTTTGTTGATTAAACTGAATCGACTGGCCAATAAATGCCGCCGGTTGACCATTTGAAGGCGCGTATGCGGAAAAATCTTGTAGTAATACTGTGCCCGCCGATCCCAATGCCTTATTGAATAACTGTGCTAATCCCGAATCATGGAAGGGTCCAGTACGCAAATTGGTACCGAAATCAGACTCTTTCTCAACTGTATATAAAACGGTGCCATCATCACGAATAATAAACAGATCATAAAAACCGAGAGATTTATTTAAGGACTGCAAGGTTTGATCTATGTCGGTAAGAGTATCGAGGTTTTTTTGGCTGGCGATTACGGCGCTGACGGCCTGAAGATTATCGGAAAAGTCCTGAAACATACTCACAATTTGCCGCTGCTTGATCTCACGCACAGCCACTAAACGAGACTGAGCCTCGGCAAACAATTCATCCCGAGCAATATAAGTTACTATTGCTGTAGCAAAAATGAGGGGTAATAGGACAATTAATAAACTGATAAGCTGAATTTTACGAGTAAAACCCATGGAGGACTCCTTGTCATGCTTCGAATTCTATTCCTTCGCTCTTTACAGAATCAAACCTGCCATAACACTATAGAAGAATCTCAGCGAAACAAAGTAGTACCGACTATTTTCATCAAAAGCTGACTAAAATGCCTCCAAGTCATTATTTTTAAATAAAAATAATGATTAATAACTTTAAATGACAATCAACTGTCGTCGACCACTTCAACTAAAATAATAAAGTGGGAAATTGGCGATAAACCGGACATTAGCATCAACGTATATTGAATGCGTACATCCACGCGGCAAACAACGCATTGAAATTTATCAAAAATGCATATAAATTCATCTAAAGCCAATTTATAGAGGATTAATAATGAGTTTACTCGAGCAAGTGTCAGTATCGAAAAAAGCCAATATCTACTTTGACGGCAAAGTAGCTAGCCGTAGTGTATTTTTTGCCGATGGCAGCAAGCAAACCTTAGGTGTTGTATTACCAGGGGAATATGAGTTCTCAACCTCCCAAGGCGAAATCATGGAAGTGACTAGCGGCCGTTTTGAGGTGTTACTTCCAGAAACAACGACTTGGCAAGAATTTAGCGAAGGAACTCAGTTTGAGCTGGCTGCAAATGTTAGCTTTAAAATTCGTAACACAGCCATTGCCGAATATTGCTGTAGCTACCTCTAATCATCTCGATTGAGTGGCAGTACGATTAATATTTCACATCAATCGTGAATCGAATGCTCACAGTGACGGTTTATCTCAGCACTGTGAGTATGTTGTCCACCCGACCATTTCACCATTTCACCATTTCACCATTTCACCATTTCACCATCAGAATGCCTTATCCGTCTAACATTTATCAATTTGGCAATTTTATTAACTTGGCTCAAGGCAGCGCAAAAGTCACAATGCAAAGCATACTAAATCGAATATGTTGAAATCGTCGATAAAAACAACACTAGACGACCGGTCTAATTTGATTTATCCTAACCCCCATGAAAATTGAAACTCAATCCACTCGCCAGCATATTCTCGACATCGGCTACAAGCTGATCGTACGCAAAGGCTTCTCCAGCGTCGGCTTATCCCTACTGCTGCAGGCGGCCGAAGTGCCAAAAGGCTCGTTTTATCACTACTTCAAATCCAAAGAACAATTTGGCGAAGCGCTTATTACTGATTATTTTGAAAAATATCAATTAGATTTAGACGCATTATTCAATGACTCGACACTAACAGGCCATCAACGCTTGATGCAATACTGGCAACAATGGTTGCACGTACAAGCCGATGGCTGCGTAGATCAAAAGTGTCTGGTCGTGAAACTCAGCGCCGAAGTGGCCGATTTATCGGAAGCTATGCGTGTTGCCTTACTTAAAGGCTCCGCCGGCATCATAGAGAGGTTAACGACTTGCGTTCAAGTGGGCATAACCGATAGATCAATCGCCCAGCAAGATCCGCAATCGACCGCAGAAATGTTGTATCACATGTGGTTAGGCGCCAGCTTAATGAACAAGTTGGGCCACAGCCCTGCGGCACTCGAACGTGCACTCGTAACGACTAAAGCCATTTTAACGCCTAAAACGGCCCTTTAATCTAATACCGACTCAAAACTAATACTGGCTGATATCGATCAGCCAAAGATTTTTTAAAGAATACATTTTCACGCCCCAACATTAGACGACTGGTCTACTAATTTAACGGGCGATTAATAAATGCGGCTCAATTAACGCTGCTCATTTAAAGTAATAATAGGAATAACATCATCCATGCTAAATTTTAACTATTACAACCCGACCCGCATCCGTTTTGGTAAAGACACTATCGCCGAAATTGATTCCCTAGTACCGAGCGATGCTAAAGTGATGATCCTCTTTGGCGGCAGCAGTGCTAGAAAAACAGGCACGTTAGACGAAGTTAAACAATCATTGGGTAATCGTTTCGTTGTCGAGTTCGATGGCATTGAGCCAAACCCAACCTATGAAACCTTAATGAAAGCCGTCGCCCAAGTGCGTGAGCAGAATATCGACTTCCTCCTCGCGGTTGGCGGTGGTTCGGTTATCGATGGCACTAAATTTGTTGCCGCTGCAGCGGTATTTGAAGGTGAACCTTGGGACATTCTCACTAGCTGGGGCGCCAATGTGACTCAAGCTATGCCTTTTGGCTCAGTCTTAACCTTACCTGCTACCGGTTCCGAAATGAACAACGCCAGCGTAGTGACCCGTAAATCACTACAGGCTAAACTGCCATTCCGTAATGATTTGGTTTATCCACAATTCTCAATACTCGATCCGACGAAAACCTTCACTCTGCCAGAACGCCAAGTGGCCAACGGTGTTGTCGATGCTTTTGTACATATCACAGAGCAATACCTCACTTACCCAGTTAACGCCGCCGTGCAGGACAGATTTGCCGAAGGTCTTTTACAAACCTTGATTGAGCTTGGTCCACAAGTGCTAGTTCAACCCGAAGATTACGACATTCGCGCTAACTTAATGTGGGTTGCCACTATGGCACTCAACGGCACGATTGGCGTCGGTGTTCCCCACGACTGGGCAACCCATATGATTGGCCATGAACTAACTGCACTTTACGATATCGACCATGCGCGCACATTGGCAATCGTACTGCCTGCTCTGTTGAAATGTACAAAAGAGGCTAAGCGCGAAAAGTTACTCCAATACGCAGACCGCGTGTGGCATATCAACACAGGTACAGATGACGAGCGCATCGATGCCGCTATTGCAAAAACCAAGGCTTTCTTCGAAGCCATGGGCATACCGACACATTTATCTGCCTATGATCTCGATGCCAGCCATGTTGATACCGTAGTGAAGCAGCTTGAACTGCACGGCATGGTGGCACTAGGCGAACATGGCAACATTGACCCAGCCATGAGCCGTAACATTTTGACCTTAGCCCTATAACGTCAAATGAACTAAACCCAAAGCTCACACGTATTGATGTGAGCAACTTAGGTAAAGGTATGAAAATGAATATATTAATGGTACTCACGTCGCATGATAAACTCGGTGATACCGGTTTAAAAACCGGCTTTTGGCTAGAAGAATTCGCCTCACCTTTTTATGTTTTTAAAGATAAAGGTTTTGACATTACCTTAGCCTCACCCCTGGGCGGTCAACCACCTCTCGATCCAAAAAGTGATGAGCCAGACTTTCAGACCGAAGCCACTGCGCGCTTTAGCAAAGATCCTGAGGCTCAAGCACTGCTAGCGAATACCACTCGCTTAAGTGAAATCAATGCAGCCGATTATGATGCGGTTTTTTATCCGGGCGGTCACGGCCCACTGTGGGATCTTGCCGAAGAGAAACATTCTATCGCCTTAATTGAACAGTTTTATCAAGCCAATAAACCCCTAGGGCTCGTATGTCATGCGCCTGCTGCACTGCAGCACCCTAAAACCAGTGATGGTAAGCCATTGGTCAGCGGCAAGCGTGTTACCGGTTTCAGCAACTCTGAAGAAGAAGCCGTGCAACTCACTCATGTCGTGCCATTTTTGGTTGAAGACATGCTGCAGAAAAATGGTGGCAATTATGTCAAAGGTGATGACTGGACAAGCTTTGTCGTCGCAGATGGCCATTTGATCACAGGCCAAAATCCGGGATCATCCGAAGCCGTAGCCGAAACCATAGTTGCGCAATTGAACGCGAGAGGCTAAGCGATAAATACGCGACGCTCAGCTTGAAATGAACAAAGACAGGCGCACAAGTGTGCTAAATGCGTTAAAAAGAGCTGTTGCACCATAATGGTGCGACAGCCAAAATGTACTCTCACTGTCCAAAGGAAAGCCCATGATCACCTTGCACCATCTCAATAAATCACGCTCTAAACGTATCATCTGGTTGCTAGAGGAACTCGGTCAACCCTATGAAATTAAGAGTTATCAACGTGATAGCCAGACTTTTCTCGCGCCACCCGAACTTAAGCAAATTCATCCGTTAGGCAAATCACCCGTTATCGAAATGGACGGTCAAGTGATAGCCGAATCGGGCGCGATCACCGAATATCTTATTGAAAAATATGCGGCGGATACCTTAGCCCCCGCCAGAGACAGCGCAGACTATGTCAGTTATCTGCAATGGCTACACTTTGCCGAAAGCTCAGCCATGCTGCCTTTGTTACTGCGTATGTTCGTGCAAAAGGACGGTTGTAAAACCAATTTCCTTGAAGGTTATGCCGCGACGGAAGTCAGTAAGATTAGTCATTACTTCAATGATATGTTGGCTGATAAAACCTATCTTGTTGCAGACAAGCTCACGGGTGCGGATATCATGATGTCCTTCGTGGTGGAGCTACTGGCTAACAGTGGCGATCTCGCGAAATTTGAACACATTGAACGCTATGCCACTCAATTATCCCAACATGCCGCTTGGGTCAAAGCGAGTGAGATCGAGAAACAACTCGATGCAAGCCTGTAATTGATGGATCGAATTCGGGCACATGTTAGTGCCCGAGCTTAACCCACTTTAACTAACCCCTGTTTCTGCCTCCCCATTTTCTGTCGACTTTATACCTTCTCAGTGGTGACGTCCTTAACCACTTAGCGCAACAAACACCATGATTTTTGATGTAAAAGAGACTAATCTTGATTAACTCTATCTCAAGGCTACAGGGACTTTAGCATGCGTTCACTCACACTCATCGGCTTAGTGCTATTTAGCATGTTAGCGCAAGCGACTGTTTATAAATGGGTCGATAAAGATGGCAAAGTCCATTACTCCGATGAGCCGCAGCCAAATGCCCAAGTCGTTGAGCTAAAAGATAAGACCTTAAATCAAATTGCCCTTCCTCTGCCCAAAACAGACTTAAACAGCTCAAATCAAGCAATTGAATCTATTAAATATCAAGTCAATATTACCTCTCCGACCGAAGAGGAAACCGTCAGAGATAACAATGGCGATTTCGACGTCGTTGCGACTATCACCCCAGAGCTAAAAAGTCAGTATTTGATGGCCCTCAAGCTCGATGGCAACCCCATAGGTCAGCCACAAATTGGCGGTACCTTCAAACTCAAAAACATCGACCGAGGTGAACATACCTTAGTCGTTGACGCTTTGACTCAAAACGGCAAAGTCTTTGCATCAAGTTCACCAAGAAAGATATTTCTTCATCAAGCAGCTAAGCGTTAATGTCACTATTTGTATAGTAAAAGTTAGTATAAAAACTTTAAATACATGAAGTTAGATTAACTCCTCCTGACTAAACCGTTTGATGAAGACAAGTTGCAGCTTGCACCAGATTGGTGCACCATAGTGGTGCAACCCTATTTCTAGGAACGGTCGATGGATAAAGAGACACTGCTCAATCATTTAGTTACCGCTGTACTTGTCATAGATAAGGATCTCAAGCCTTGTTATGCCAACGCAGCAGCAGAGCAATTATTAGGTGTTGGTAGCCATAGACTCGTAGAACAAACTTTGCCTGAGCACTATCAAATCCTCGGTGTCGACGCCAAGCTATTAATGGATGCAGTAACAGCCGGCCAAGGCTTAACGGTCAATACGGCAGCACTAGTCACGCTCGATGGCCAACATCATACCGTTGATTTAACCCTTATTCCCCTCGATGACGAGGCTGAACTCAGCCTGCTCGAACTGCGCCAAGTTGACCAACAAAGACGCATTCATCAGCAACTGAGTCAAGATGCACAGCAACAAGCGGCGCAGTTTTTGGTGCGCAACTTAGCCCATGAAATCAAGAATCCTTTAGGCGGCCTTCGCGGTGCGGCACAGCTATTATCGCGGGAGCTGGATGATCCGGCGCTGAAGGAATTCACTACGCTCATCATAGAGCAGGCCGATCGGCTGCGTAATTTAGTGGACCGTCTGCTCGGCCCCCAAAGGCCGACACAGCACAGTCTGCACAACATCCATCAAGTGGTGCAAAAGGTCTATAAGTTAGTTGAAATGGCGCTGCCCGCTAACATCCAGCTCAAACGGGATTACGATCCATCCATTCCCGATATCGAGATGGATCCTGACCAAATGCAGCAAGCTGTGCTGAACATTTTACAAAATGCGGTGCAGGCGCTTGAACATACGGGCGGCGAAATTTTGATCCGCACTCGCACTCAACACCAAGTTACCATAGGCTCACAGCGCCACAAGCTAGTGTTAACCCTATCGATTATCGACAACGGCCCCGGTATACCGCCTGAGCTAATGGACACATTATTTTATCCCATGGTGACAAGCCGTGAGCAAGGTTCAGGTTTAGGCCTCTCGATTGCCCATAATATTGCCCGTTTACACTCGGGAAGGATCGATTGCCTCTCCAGCGCAGGGCACACAGAATTTATCATTTCATTACCGATTTTAAGCGCTAAATAATTTCGACAGTACCTACCCATACCGTATGAGGAAGCAAGATGCGAATTAGTGAACAAGTGTGGATCCTCGACGATGACAGCTCGATACGCTGGGTACTCGAAAAGGCACTGCAAGGTGCTAAGCTCAGCACCGCCAGCTTTGCCGCCGCCGAATCCCTGTGGCAGGCATTAGAAATATCGCAACCGCACGTGATAGTGTCGGATATCCGTATGCCCGGCACGGATGGTTTAAGCCTACTCGAACGATTGCAGGTGCATTATCCCCATATTCCCGTGATCATTATGACAGCGCACTCAGACTTAGACAGTGCAGTGAGTGCCTATCAAGCGGGCGCATTTGAGTATCTGCCTAAACCCTTCGACATCGATGAGGCTATCTCTCTGGTTGAGCGCGCACTTACCCATGCCACTGAACAGAGCCCTGCACCCGCGCAAGAAACCCAAGTCAAAACACCCGAAATCATAGGTGAAGCGCCAGCGATGCAGGAAGTGTTTCGCGCCATAGGCAGACTTTCACGCTCATCCATCAGCGTGCTGATCAATGGGCAATCGGGTACGGGAAAAGAGTTAGTGGCAGGTGCGTTACACAAACACAGCCCACGTAAAGACAAGCCATTTATCGCGCTGAACATGGCTGCGATCCCTAAGGATTTAATCGAATCTGAGCTATTCGGCCACGAAAAAGGTGCCTTCACTGGCGCAGCCAATGTGCGCCAAGGTCGCTTCGAACAAGCAAACGGTGGCACGCTCTTTTTAGATGAAATCGGCGATATGCCATTAGACGTACAAACACGGTTACTCAGAGTGCTCGCCGATGGCCAGTTCTACCGCGTCGGAGGTCATAATGCGGTACAAGTCGATGTGCGTATCATAGCGGCGACCCACCAAGATCTTGAATTATTAGTACAAAAAGGTGGCTTTAGAGAGGACTTGTTCCATCGCCTCAACGTGATCCGTGTGCACTTGCCGCCACTATCACAAAGACGGGAAGACATTCCCCAGCTCGCTACCCATTTTCTCGCCTCTGCAGCAAAGGAAATTGGCGTGGAAACTAAGATCATGACCAAGGAGACTGCGGTAAAACTCTCCCAATTACCTTGGCCCGGTAATGTCCGACAACTCGAAAACACCTGTCGTTGGTTAACCGTAATGGCATCGGGGCAAGAAATTTTACCCCAAGATTTACCGCCAGAATTACTGAAAGACCCTGTGAGTGTCACCCACACGGCGAAAGGCAGCCAAGATTGGCAATCGGCACTGACTGAGTGGATAGACCAAAAACTCTCGGAAGGAAACAGCGATCTGTTAACTGAGGTGCAGCCCGCATTCGAGCGCATACTGCTAGAAACTGCGCTGCGCCATACTCAAGGCCATAAACAGGAAGCGGCGAAACGTTTAGGCTGGGGACGAAATACCTTAACGCGGAAATTAAAAGAACTGTCGATGGATTGAGTAGATAAAATAACGTTCTCATCAAGGCTAACTATACAAACGCATTAACCTTAAGCAACAAAAAAGGGATATTCACATATCCCTTTTTTATATCTAGATTGTGCTAACTAACATGACGACCACTAGCCCAAGCAGAATTAGAACTGATAATGCAGACCCACAGCAAACTGTTTAATATCAGTGTCGATATCTATAGAGTTGTGACGATCTGCTTCTAGATCACCCGTAGTCACATCGTAGCTTACGCGGATATTTAAGTGCTCTGTTACCGCCGCATTAACGCCAACACCATAGGTCCAACCGAAACCGGTGAAGTCTTCATCATCGGAGCCGTCATCAATCACCAGCGCCATAGAAGCGATGCCCACTTTCGCATAAGCAGAGAAGATATCATTGATTTGTGCGGTAAATTTAGGCGTGAAGCTTAATGCGCCTGCACCTATATCAACATCTCTGTCGCCAAGATCTCCAGTGGCGAACAGGTTAGCTTCTAAACCAAACCACTCATTGAAGTTGTAACCACCGTAAATGCCAAAGCCAGTACCCGACTCTGATTCATCTAAAACATCGACAGTCACTTTATTGAGGGCTCCGCCCACATAAAAGCCAGTTGTGTCGGTTGCAGCAGAGACTTGAGTCGCCACAAATGCAGATAATAAAGCAGCGGCAACAATTGATAATTTTTTCATCATAATTCCCTAATGATTTAACGAAAGTATTAAACGGCGTGGATATTACAATAAGCAGATCTGGGGTGTCATCGTTTAAATGAGCAAAATACTAGCCGTACAGCATTTATTCAGCTTGAGTCGAAAACGAAAGCTATAGTTGATATTTATAGAGGGAAATCATTCTCACTTTAGACATTATCTTTTTATATCTAAAATCATTAACGGCTTTAACTTAGCACCCGCAACAATCCTATAAAACTTGCATATAGCCAACGGATGAGGGAACGACGCCTTCTCACATCCAAACATTCGGATACGACAACTCTGCCAGACGCCACACAAGTAATACGTGTACGCCAAAGAAATAATGGCCAGACATGGACTCGATAAGCTTGGTTAGCAATGTCGAGATCAATTTTCTGCGGTAGGTAATAAAGATGTTTACGCAGGACTAACTGACTCCAAGCCCCCGCTATCACAGGAGATACGGTACTATCCGCTTGATTTACTATCGAAGGTTTCTGTTCCATCAGGAGCATGATTTCTGTATTCATAGGAATGCTAATGTCAGAAATCACAGATTCGGCTATCAACTCAAAGCGAGTCGATAGCCTATGATAGCGGCATATCAATCGAGTGGAATGATCCCATCTGTGACTTTGCTTCTGCATCCATGCCATAGCTTGCCCTTAATTTATGTTTCGTTTACATCAGGTTTAACCGGATCTTGGTGAATAATCACCTCAGCATCTTCGAAGGCGGCTTTGACTCTTATCCCTGTTGTATCGGCAATATTGTGGGCTTCATTCAAACTCAAATTGCCATCGAGTTCTAAATGAAATTGAATAAAAACAGTTTTGCCTGCTTGACGAGTGCGTAAATCATGCAGCCCTTGCACCCGTGGATCTTCCATCGCGATTTGCGTGATTTGCTGGCGAGTTTCTTCGTCTAGCTCTCTGTCTAACAAGGCTTGAATTGAGCGATAACCTAAGCCAAAGGCTTGATGACCAATATAAAATGCAATCATTACCGCAAATAAACCGTCAGCCCACCACCAACCGTATTGCGCTAAGACTAGTGCCAACAATACCGCACCATTAAGGAATAAATCTGATTTATAGTGCAGCGAATCAGCTTCAACCACAGTACTTTTTGTCGCCGCTAATGCGCGTTTCTGCAACATGACTAAAGCTAACGTCATCACAATCGCTATGATAGAAACAACTACACCTATGGTGGCATTTTCAACCGGAACAGGTGTTAATAGACGCTCGCCACCATAGAACAGTAATAAAAATGCGGAGCCCATAATAAAGGCGGATTGCGCTAGAGATGCTAACGGCTCAGCCTTACCATGGCCATATCTGTGGTCATGATCCGGCGGCACAAGCGCGTAACGAATGGCAATAAAATTGATAATAGAAGCGAGAGCATCGGCAAAGGAATCCGTCAAAGATGCCAACATACTGGCAGAGCCGGAATAAAGCCAAGCGAACATCTTGATAAGAATAAGGATCAAAGCGGTAGCCACGGAAGCGCGGCTAGCCAGTTTGACCCAAAAATCGTATTGGGAAGTTTGAGTCATAAGGGATCTATCTTGGGAAGCTATGACCCTATTGTATATCAGCTAAGACGCTTAACCGCGAGGTTCTTTACCAGCTTGTGCTTCAAATCGCGCTTTAAACTTAGCTTGCTGCTCTGGTGTCAGCAGATTAAATATTTGATTATGCAGCTTCATACGTTCAATGGCTTGAGTTTGACGCTGCTCTTGCTGCTCACTCATCAGTGCCTTTGCTTGTGTTTCATCAAAACTAGGCGCGGTAATTAAGGCCTGCATCTCAGTGCGATGTGCCAAACGTTCCTCTTTCGTTGGACGATTATCAGCGCGCGTGGCTTTCTGATCGGCAAACAACTTTTTGACGTCAGCTTTCTGGGCATCCGTTAAATCGAGCCCTTCAAACATACGATGCATGCCACCATGGTCCATATGTCGGCCGCCATGTTCCATGCGGTCGCCTTTATGGAATTCAGATTTAGAGAAGTCGCAGCCAGCATCCTTAGGTGCTGCATTAACTGCCGTCGCGAAAACCGCAGAACTCGCTAGAATGGCAAACAGGCTCGCTTTCAAAGGTGATAATGTTTTCATAGTGTTAACCTCGATGGTTCAACTTTAATATGGCAAGTAATAAGACACAGTGACGACCCTTTTAAGCCGAGTCACTTTCGACCCTGCCAGTCTAAACCCCTATATGTAAGTGAGGACGTTGCCTGAGTAAATCACTGTAAAGTTGCGGCAATAACTCTATTCTTTACTTTGGCTTACATTGCTACACAGCAATTGACATCAAAACAGGTATACTCAGCCAAAGCGCTAAAAGTGCCTATGATAAACTGGCACACGAGGCCACATTACAGAGATTAAGGAACAGTATGAGTCGGATATTATTAATCGATGACGATCTGGGTTTATCTGAGCTACTAGGGCAACTGCTCGAGTTAGAAGGGTTTCAATTAACCTTGGCCTACGACGGTAAACAAGGTTTAGATCTGGCACTGACTGCAGATTACGATCTGATCCTACTCGATGTAATGCTACCTAAATTAAACGGTTTTGAAGTGCTACGCGCACTGCGCCAACATAAACAAACCCCAGTATTAATGTTGACCGCCCGCGGCGATGAAATCGATCGCGTAGTTGGGCTTGAGATAGGCGCCGACGATTACCTGCCAAAACCATTTAATGACAGAGAATTAATTGCCCGTATCCGCGCCATTATTCGTCGTTCGAACTTAACAACCCAAGAAATCCATGCCGCGCCCGCCCAAGAGTTTGGCGATCTGCGCTTAGATCCATCGCGCCAAGAAGCTTACTGTAATGAGCAATTAATCATACTCACAGGCACTGAATTCACTCTACTGCACACCCTAGCACTACACGCTGGAGAGTTGATGAACAAGGAAGAGCTAAACGAGAAAGTGCTCGGCAAAAAACTCATGCCCTTCGATCGCAGCTTGGACATGCATTTATCGAATCTACGTAAAAAACTCCCCGAGCGTAGCGATGGTCGGCCAAGGGTGAAAACCATCCGTGGCAAAGGTTATATTTGGCTTCCATAACGGCGGTATCGACTGTGCCTAATCGTTTATTTATCAAATTATTGCTCGGATTTTGGCTTTGCAGCTCGCTAATAATTGCCTTAGTGGGTCTGCTACCATTGCTGCAACAAAATCACGACCGTGCGCCACTGCCACCTCACCTTGAAAAAGTCCTATCGACGATAGCTAAGCGCATTCAAGAAAACCCCGCCCTACTGGAATCCGATTTTCTTCGGCGCTGGGAAAGACACAGAGACATGGAAGGCAAACCTCTGCGGGTCTATCTTGTCAACAGCCAAGGCCAAGTGATCAACACCCATAGGGTGAGTCGCGGTGTACGCAGCTTTATGCTGATGGCAGATGAAGAAAAACAACCGATTAGCCATCAGTTTAAAGATGAGCTGGTGTTTGGTCCCTATCAATTTAATCTGGGCGCTGAAACCTATTCACTTTATGGTCGCCTACCAGATAACCATCCACGGCCTTGGTTCTTCTTCTTCGCCGAAAATAAGTTATTAACCTTAAGCCTAGCGATTTTCCTTTCGGGATTATTATGTGGCTTGCTCGCGTGGCATTTAGGTAAGGCATTAAATTCACTTAAAAAGAGTGCTAATGCCCTCGCAGAGGGCGACTTAAGTCACCGAGTCGATAAGTCCACCACTCAGCGCAACGATGAAATTGGTCAGCTCGCCACGGCTTTTAACAGCATGGCCGACTCCATCGAAGCTATGGTTAATAATCAGCAGCGGCTCATGGGGGATATTTCCCATGAACTACGCACCCCATTGACGCGGCTACAGTTATCCCTTGCCCTCGCCCGTAAAAAAGGTCAGCAGACCACCGAAACGGAACGCATAGGTTATGAAGCTGAGCAACTCGAAAAACTTATCAGTGAATTGTTAGAGCTCTCGCGGGTCAAGCTCAGTACTAACGAAACTAAAGTACATTTAGGCTTGGCCGAATCCCTGAGCCAAGTATTGGACGATGCGGAATTTGAAGCAGAACAGCAAGGTAAAAGCATTACTATCGATATCGATGAAGAAATTGAGTTAGCGCATTTTCCTAAATCACTTTCCCGCGCGATTGAAAACCTGCTGCGTAACGCGATCCGTTATGCCGCAAGCGATATTCACCTGCAGGCGAGTGCGACGGCTGATCAAGTACAAATTACCATAAAAGACGATGGACCTGGCATAGATGCCGCCGAACTCGATGCCATTTTTAAACCTTTCTACCGCCCCGACTCGGCAAGACAGAGAGAAAGTGGCGGCTGGGGACTTGGGCTGGCAATCACTGAAGCGGCGATTACCGCCCACAAAGGTAAGATTAAAGCCGAGAACCGTATACCAACGGGCCTTAAAGTGACGATTACACTGCCGAAATAGCCGATATGAAGAACAAGTACAGGAGGCAGAACTAATTAGTCGTAATTGGCAACACCTCAGTGTTGCCATCGTGTTAAAACGTAGGAAACGGGATTACAGCTTAACTAATACACGTCCAGTGACTTGGCCTTGGATAATTTTATTCGCGAAATCAGGCACCTCTGCCAGTGATATCTGCTGACAAGCTTGCTGATAAAAATGTTCGGGTAGTGCTTTAATCACAGCTTCCCACGCCGCTTTTCGCTTCTCAAATGGACAAGAAACGGAGTCGATTCCCAGTAGGCTAACACCCCGTAAAATAAACGGCATAACGGTTGTAGGTAATGCAAAACCGCCCGCTAAACCACAGATAGCGGCTGCACCACCGTATTGCATTTGCGCTAATGCTTTGGCGAGGATCTTGTTGCCAACGGTATCGACCACACCCGCCCAGCGCTGCGCCTCAAGCGGCTTAGCATCTTGTTCAAGCTCACTGCGATCAATCACTTCTGCGGCGCCAAGCTCCTTCAATAAAGGCGCATTCTGTTCAACTCGACCACTGCAGGCGACCACACGATAGCCAGCATTGGCGAGCAAAGTCACCGCCACAGAACCCACACCACCACTGGCACCTGTGACAAGAATATCCCCACTTTGCGGTGTTATCCCAGCCTGTTGCAGCGCTTGCACGCACAACATAGCCGTAAGCCCGGCCGTACCTATCATCATGGATTTAGCGGCATCACAACCTTGCGGCATGGGCACTAGCCAGTCGGCTTTAACTCGCGCTTTTTGCGCCATACCACCCCAGTGGTTTTCGCCCACGCCCCAGCCCGTCAAAATCACCTGATCGCCAACTTGGTATCTTGCATCCGTCGATTCGCGCACCACGCCCGCAAAATCGATGCCTGGTACCATAGGAAACTGACGAATGATTTTGCCAGCACCAGTAACAGCTAAACCATCTTTATAATTCAGCGAGGAATAGGCGACATCAACCAAGACTTCCCCTTCTGGCAAATCAGCTTCTGTGATTTGTGAAACTTGAGCAAACGTACGTTTATCTTCTTGCGTCAGTAGTAAGGCATCAAACATAAATCGCTCTCCGAAGGCCAAACCGTATTAAACGATATTCAAAAAGTTACCATAAAAGGCATAGACATCATTAACAAGCAGACTTATTGCTAATAGTAAATGCTGAGATCTAAACAGATTAAAGATAATGACCAAGAGTGATCGAGCGCAAGAGATGGCAAGATCTAGCGTCTTTATTGCTTTAAACTCGCCTGCTGTAAAGCGCCGCTTTGACCCCAGTAGCGGGCAAACTCAGTCAAGGTCATTCCGGCATTATTCGTTAGGTTCGCATCGCATTCTTTCGCGTATAGCCGCTTTACGATAGTGAATTCGGCCTTAATCACAGCGCCCATCATTGCCGTATTACCACGCTTATCTTGCAAACAAGCATTAGCACCATGCTCAAGCAATAAATCCGTTGCAGCCTCTTGGCCGTTATAAGCCGCCACCATTAGCGCGGTATAGGTTTGACTATTTCTCTGGTCAATAGGGAAGCCCGCATCGAGAAAATGCTCAAGCACTGTGATATCGCCGGTACGCGCTGCAGCAAAAAAGTAGTCCACCAGCAATTGTACTTGTGCGGTATCGGGCTCGTCCGTTTGACTCACAGTTGCGGGTGTCTGAGCCGAACCGGCCCCCATTGCCACCGACATACTCAGGGCCACAATAATCAATAATAAGATAGCAATAGTGTGTTTCATCAATGGCTTCCAGCACAGCTAAAATAGAGATTTAAACAATAAGAGGTGACGAAATGCCCGCAAGACGCCCTCTTAAACTGGGCAGAAAAGAGCTTGTTTACGTCTTGCGGGACTTACTGGGTTCGGACTGTTAACGCGCAAATCTCTGCGACCCAAACTGTCCTAAAAATAACGACATCAGATTGAACGCTGTTTAACCTCGGCCAGATCACCCTTTACGGCCTTGGTTAAACGCTCGCCAAACTCTGGGTCTGCACGATAAAAGTGACTGAGCATCTGATGTTTCACATTGGTATCGTTCACTTTGCCTAAGTCACCGGCCAAGTTAGTGATCAGATCTGCTCTATCTTGCTTGCTCAAGCTGCGATAAAATACGCCCGCTTGGCTAAAGTTATCCTGCTTGCTAATAGCCGTTTGTTGCACAGTCCCCGTCAGCGCAGTTGTTACCGCACGATAACGATTATCTTCGGCCAAGGCTAAATGTACGCTCGGTTGATAGTTCACATCGGACTGGGTATGCCCCATATTGCCCGCACCTTCTTGGTTGTGGTTTGCCACCGCCACTAAGGGTTTATTAATCGGCAATTGCGACAAATTCGCGCCGAGTCGATACAGCTGAGTATCGGCGTAGGAGAACATGCGGCCTTGCAGTAATCTGTCTTCCGAAGGCTCAATCCCTGGGATCAAATTCGATGGCGCAAATGCCGCTTGCTCAGTCTCTTGGAAGAAGTTTGCAGGCATGCGGTTCAGCGTCATAGTGCCCACTTTTTGTTCTGGCACATCTAGCCACACCTTAGTGGCGTCTAACGGGTTGTAATCAAACTTATTAAGCTCAGTCGGGTCGAGTAATTGAACGTACAGATCCCACTTAGGATAGTTACCCTTGTTGATCTCACTATAAAGATCATCGGTTAAATGGTTAAAGTTTTGCCCTTGGACTTTAACCACTTCATCGGGACGTAAGCCTTTAACACCTTGCAGACTCTTCCAGTTAAATTTCACGTATTTAACTTGGTTATCTCGATTCACAAATTTGTACGCATGCACACCGAAACCGTCCATTTCACGATAACTGGCAGGTACACCTAAGTTACTGTAAACCTGAGTCAACATATGGGTTGAACCCGCTTCGTGACTGAAAAAATCGAAGAAACGATTCGGATCTTGCATATTAGTCACTGGCGATGGTTTGAGTGAATGCACCATGTCAGGAAACTTGACCGCATCGCGAATGAAGAATACGGGTAAGTTATTACCTACTAAGTCCCAGTTACCTTGGTCCGAATAAAATTTGGTCGCAAACCCACGGGGATCACGCAGCGTTTCTGGCGAACCTTTCGAGTGGATCACGGTAGAAAAGCGCACAAATACGGGCGTCACTTTACCTTTTTGTGCAAAGGGTGCCGCTTGGGTTAGGTTACTAAAATCGCCACTCGATACAAACTCACCATGAACACCTGTGCCTCTGGCGTGGACGACACGCTCAGGAATACGTTCACGGGCAAAGCGTTGTAGCTTCTGGATAAGCTGCACATCTTGCAATAACACGCTGCCATTACTGCCCGCTGTGGCCGAGTTTTGGTTATCACCCACAGGTGCACCATTGTCACGTGTCAGGGTATTTGTTGGTAAAGTTTGAGCCTGTACATTCAATGTCAGACCCATAGAAATAATTAAAAGGCTTTTAGTAAGATGCATAACAGTTCCTCTTCTATGCATAACGCCAAGCTCTTTTCTGCCTGCCCGCAGTATAGTTCTGAATTTGTAATTAGAAGAAACGATCTTTATCGATTATACGAATCAATAAAACCTATTAGACATAAATTGGCAACAACAAAAAGTCACATTGTCAGATACTGAAGCTAGAGATTGTTGACTAAAACCCCTCGGTTTTAGTCTATTGCGAAGTGGATAAACGTGGGGTGATTAAGAGATATTTAGCGATTGATTGAGCTTCACAACAAGAGCCGTAAGCTAGCATTAATCCTTAAGCCCCATCTGTTTTAATCGACGGTACAAGGCATTACGGCTGATCCCTAAGCGTTTAGCGCATTGGCTCACATTGCCATTACAGGCCTGAAATGCCTGCAGCACATTGCTATAAATCGCCTCATTTAGGGAATCCGATTGAACCTGTGTGACATTCGGCTCCACTGCGAACTTACCACTTGGCAGGGGTGATGCAGAAGGTTGACCACTTACCTCTTTAAATTCTTCACATAAAGATGCAGCTTGTAACAGGTCTCCTTTTAACGGCTCGCATGTGAGTTTGGCCGCCAGATAATCGGGTAAATGTTGCCAATTGAGGGTATTGTCCCCTTCTGCCATCAAGCAAGCGACTTGCATGAGGTTATCCAGCTCACGCAAATTCCCCGGCCAGTCGTATTGCATCATTTTCCCTAACAGTTCTGGGCAGATATCCTGCGCGGCGATACGATGTTTACGGTGTAATTTGTGGATAATACGCTCGATATCCAGCCGCTCCCGCAGCGCAGGCAAGCGCACTTGCAAGCCATTGAGTCGGTAGAACAGATCCTGTCGAAACAGCCCTTGAGCCACCTGTTGTTCTAATTCCATATGGGTTGCGGCAATGATTTGGATATCGACTTTAAAGCTTTGATTACTGCCAACGGGTACCACTTCGCGCTCTTGCAATACTCTGAGTAAACGACTCTGGGCCGCCAGCGGCATTTCACCGATCTCATCTAAAAATAAAAAGCCGCCGTGGGCTTGGCGAATTTTACCGATAAATCCAGTGCGGTTTGCCCCAGTAAAAGCGCCTGCCTGATAACCAAAAAGTTCAGATTCGACTAATTCAGCGGGCAATGCGGCGCAGTTCACTGCCACTAAAGGCTCGGTGCGACGCGCACTCTGGGCATGGAGCTTTTTAACAAACTGCTCTTTACCGACGCCCGTTTCTCCGAGCACTAACAGCGGAATTTGCTTGGTGATCACCTTATTGGCATGTTGCCATGCGCGCTCAAGTTGAGGATCGCGAAACCGCACCCCCAATTGATTGAGCGATTTATTGCTAATCGCAACTCGACCCTTAGCGCTGGGAATATTTAAGGATTGAGTCTGTAAATGCAAAGCTAAATGTTGATTAAAGCCACCCGCACGGCTCCAATTATCGCCTAAGTACTGTTCGACGGCATCGCCCACCTTGGCATGATTAAGCAATTGTTTCGCCATGGGATTACAACCCACGATGCGACCATCACTATCGGCAATCACTATGCCCTGCCAACCCGAATTCAACAGATTTGGCTGCGCCGCTAAATCGATTCGATAATGACTATCGGGCAGATGGCACAAAAGCGCGGTCTCGACCTGCTGCGCCAAACTGGACACTAACATCAGCGTCTGCTGGGTGTGCCTTTGCTGCTCGCTGGTGATATCAATCACCCCGAGCATCTCACCTTGGGGGGAAAATATAGGGCAAGCAGTGCAACTCATAAAACGATTCTGGCGAATAAAATGTTGCTCACCCACTACAGATACGGCTTGTTTGGCGGTAAGTGCCGTCCCTATCGCATTGGTGCCCTTGTGCTGCTCAAGCCAATTCACCCCAATATCCAGAGCTACATTCGCCAGTTTTGTGGAGTAACGGCTCACGCCCCAATGCCTGAGCACATAACCCTCGGCATCGCTGAGCAAGAGTCGGCTATTAGAATGCGCCATCAACTGATTGAACAAGGGCAAGGCATGAGATTGTACTAATGCTATGAGCATCTGATATTGCTCATGTTTCTGCTTTAGTTCGCAGGCATCGAGCCTTAGCTCCTGGGGTAACTGAAATTCTGACAAGCCAGCGCCAATGCTGCGCTGCCACGAATCGGCCAACCACGCCTGTGTCGATGGTAAATGCGGTTTAACTGCCATAGCCGTGCTCCCCAGAGCTGTGTTCCGTTTCGGCACAATTGCTGTGTGCCACTCAATGACAAAGTAACCACAGGACACACTTCTCTCCCTGAGTGCCCATACTTATTCAAATCTGCAAAATTAGCTTTTCATCATACTGTTAGCACAACAAGTGTACAACTCCTGCCAGTTTGGCACTCTCCTTGCGATGCACCCTTGGTATGCAAGCCTCAGGTGTTGCATAAGAGAACACTAAGTCAATCAATAGGATTGGCTTAAAGCAAAACGAAAATATTTAAAAAGGCATCCAGCAGAGATGCATCAACAAGACTCCCTTGCTGAAGCCAAGAGCGTAAAAATCGCCAACGCCCAGCATGCCATCCACAAGAAGGAATGATTCTATGATTTATGCTCAACCCGGAACCGCAGGCGCAATCGTTAACTTCAAAGAAAAATACGCCAACTTTATCGGCGGAAAATGGGTCGCCCCAGTCAATGGCAAATACTTCGACAATCGCTCCCCCGTGAATGGCCAAAATTTTTGCCAAATCCCACGCTCCGATGCCCAAGATATTGAATTAGCATTAGATGCAGCCCACGCAGCGAAAGAAGCATGGGGTAAAACCTCAGTCACCGAGCGCTCAAACCTGTTACTGCGCATTGCCGATCGGGTCGAACAAAATCTCGAATACTTAGCCGTCGCCGAAACCTGGGAAAACGGTAAAGCGGTGCGTGAAACCTTAAATGCCGATTTGCCCTTATTCGTCGATCACTTCCGCTACTTTGCCGGTTGCATCCGCGCACAGGAAGGCAGCGCCGCCGATATCGACGGCAACACAGTCAGCTATCACTTCCCAGAGCCTTTGGGCGTGGTCGGGCAGATCATTCCTTGGAACTTCCCGCTCTTGATGGCGGCATGGAAAATCGCTCCTGCGCTGGCGGCGGGTAACTGTGTGGTACTCAAGCCTGCGGAGCAGACGCCAGTCTCGATTCTGGTCTTGCTCGAGCTGATTGAAGACCTATTACCCGCGGGTATTCTTAACGTAGTCAACGGCTTTGGCGCCGAAGCAGGACAAGCTTTGGCCACCAGCAAACGCATCGCTAAATTGGCCTTTACGGGCTCCACCGAAATTGGCTATCACATTTTAAAATGCGCCGCCGAATCCTTAATTCCATCGACCGTTGAGCTTGGCGGTAAGTCGCCTAACGTGTTTTTTGCCGATGTGATGGACCATGAGGACGAATATTTAAATAAAGCCGTCGAAGGTATGTTGTTGGCCTTCTTTAACCAAGGTGAAGTCTGTACCTGCCCATCTCGGGTGCTAGTCCAAGAATCGATTTTCGAGCGCTTTATCGAAAAAGTGCTCGCCCGTGCGCAAACCATTAAGCAAGGCGATCCCTTGGATACCGACACTCAAGTTGGCGCTCAAGCCTCTAAAGAACAGTTCGATAAAATCTTAAGTTACTTAGCCATAGGTAAGGCTGAAGGTGCAGAAGTGCTACTGGGCGGCACACTTTGCCAACTCGATGGAGGCCAAAGCGAAGGTTATTACATCAGCCCGACGATTATGAAAGGCCACAATAAGATGCGTATCTTCCAAGAGGAGATCTTCGGCCCCGTCATTTCGGTCACCACCTTTAAAGATGAAGCCGAAGCCTTAGCGATCGCGAACGATACTGAGTACGGCCTAGGTGCTGGTGTGTGGACACGGGACATGAACACGGCTCAACGTATGGGACGTGGCATTCAAGCTGGCCGCGTGTGGATTAACTGTTACCACGCCTATCCTGCCCATGCCGCCTTTGGTGGATACAAAAAATCCGGCATTGGCCGCGAAACCCATAAAATGATGCTCAACCACTATCAAAATACCAAGAATCTCTTGGTGAGTTACGATGTTAATCCTTTAGGTTTCTTCTAAGGTTTTTGGGGCTCAAACAAGCTGATGTGAGGAAGCTTTTATTAGGTTTTTAAACGTCTTTGCAAGCAAGCTTATAAAACTTTCCGCATGAGTAATCGATACAAGTGATAAACATGAAAGGGCGAATAGCCCTTTCTTTTTTAACTGAATTTAATTCAAACCTCACTCAGTTTATATTATCAATCCGCGCTAAACGCTGAGCTAATTCAGCAAGAGATGAGGCTGTTTGTGGATCGCTTTGGGGATCGACAACTTCAACCAGTTTAAGTTTTGGCTGAAAAGGTAACCAAGAACTGCCCGTTGTCATCACTAAATCCAGCACAAACTGACCGTAATAGTGCAATCTCAGTCGGTTATCCGTCATAGGCCAATGGGCATAAAGCAGAAAAGAATCGTACATTTGCGCCAAAGAGGTTGTCGCAATGAGCTGAAACCCTTCATCAAGCAGACTAAACTCGGTCGATTCTTCGAAGGGACAATCGAAAGAAGTGATGACCAAATACCCCAAGGTTTTATTGGGTAAAACGCAGCGGTATTGGCCTTCAATCACTAGGCCTGCAATAAAAGTGTGAGTAGGTTTACCATTGAAATACAAGGGTATTTTCAGTGGATTAGGCTCAAACCCATCGGCATGCTCTGTTAGCAGTGAAAACCCCGTTATCGGCTGCATCCCTTACCCCACTTAGCTCGCCTACCTATCTCGCCTACCTATCCGCGAAAACACACGTCACGCGGCTCTTGCGGATTCAAATCACTAGGACTGACGGCTTTTCCAATAACAGCCCAGTAAGATCAAATAGCCGACAAAATACGCCACGAGATCAAGTGGATCAAAATGGCTACCTATCACTATTCGCGCCAAGCGATTTCCGCCCAAGCCCAGCTTATCGACTAAGCCCCAATATTGGCCAAACTCGATGGCAAAGGCAAACAGCAATACCGCCAACGCCAGCCAAGGCGTTTGAAAAAAGCGTTTAATACCCTCGTCTTTACTATTGGCTACCAGATTGACTACTGGGGGTACAACAACGCGCACCATGCAAAACAGTAAGATCACCACCAATACATCGCCCACAAAACCACGGATAAAACCCGCAGGTGCATATAAGGCGATTAAGACTTCGGTCAAAAATAATAAAACGGCATAAATACAAAAGGATTTACGACTCGAATTGCGGCTGATGAAAGCGCGCATAACGGCGGTAGACATAAATAAGTTAATCCCTTCACTCAGTTGAGATGGCAGAATTTACCGTAATACCAATAGGTTAACAAGTGAGTTTTCGTTGACATTTAAGACTCGCCACACGAGCAAGCGCACCACTCACCCCCATCAATTAGATAAATGTTTGCGCCTCAAAATTTAAGCGAGGTTTAAGTTTGGGTTAAGTAGCCTACACCTAAACCCACTTAGGAGCGTCACACCATGTCATCAAACACACTGCAAACCATCAAAGTCTGGGACCTGTTGATCCGCATATTCCATTGGTCACTCGTCGGCTTTTTTACCTTAGCCTACCTCACTGAAGGCGAAGACGAGTGGATGACCATCCACAGTTACGCAGGTTATAGCATCTTAATTTTACTGGTGTTTCGCCTGCTGTGGGGCGTGATGGGTACCCACAATGCGCGCTTTAGCAACTTTATCACTCGCCCTAAAGAAGTACTGGTGTACCTCAAAGGACTCGTCACAGGCAAAGCCAAAGACTACATAGGCCATAACCCCGCAGGGGCAATGATGATAGTGGCCTTGATTGCCAGCATAGCCATCACGGGATTCTCAGGCATGGCGCTGTACGCCACCGACGGACACGGCCCATTAGCTACGAGCTTTTTCGCCACTTGGCCCGAAGGCGCCATAAAAGAAGTCCATGAATTCTTTGCCAACTTCACCGTGTTCCTTGTGGTCATCCATGTTGGCGGCGTCATCGTCAGCAGCCTGTTACACAAAGAAAACTTAGTCAGAGCCATGGTCACGGGCAAGAAACAACGCCCTGTGGAACAAAAAGATTAATCCATTAGCCATTTTGCTTAGCAATAAGATATCCAGCCCAAAAGGAATGCCCTATGAACAGATTAACCAGACACACGAATAAAAGTCGCCTTGCTATCGTCGCAATTTCCACCTTGCTGCTGACTAGCCTTAGCGTTAGCGCCGTCAACAGTAAAGTGCAAAGCCTGCCACTTAGCGCCGAGCGCATCGGCACGCAACTGCAACGCTATCAAGCCCAAGGCGCAGGACCCTTTAGCGCCGCCGCAGGACAAAAGCTTTGGCTACAGGACATGGACGGTCGCAGCTGCGCCAGTTGCCATACCGCCAAAGTCACCGACATGGGCATGCACCAAAATACCCGTAAACCCATTGACCCTATGGCGCCGTCGATTACCGCAGATCGGTTAACCGACTCAGCCAAAATCGAGAAATGGTTTACCCGTAACTGTAACTGGACCTTTAAACGCGACTGCACGCCGCAGGAAAAAGGCGATGCCTTACTCTGGTTAAGCCTGCAATAACCGCCAAATGTCGACCGTATCACTCATTCAATTAGCTCATTTAATTAGATCAATTAATTTCAATACCTTCCACAGAAGGTAACGGCACAAAAAGGAAGATGTCATGACTCAACAAGCACACCCTATTAGCTGGCTCCTCGGCTCATCACTCACAGCCGCGGCATTAGCCATTGGCGTTATCGGCATCAGCCTAACCTTAACTGGCACAGGCTATGCGGACGATGGCCGCGAGCTCAGCCGCGCCATTCCACAGAATGCGGAATACACGGCGGAATGTGGTAGCTGCCACATGGCTTATCCCGCAAACTTACTCCCCGCCGACAAGTGGCGCGCCATTACCGCAAATCTTGATAATCACTTTGGTGACAACGCCAGTCTAGAACCTCAAGTCACTGCCAGAATTGAGGAATATCTGGTTCAACATGCAGCGCAAAATGGTAAGGTGATGAAAAACAGCACGCCGCTGCTCGTAGGTTCTGGGCCGCAGAAGATCACAGAACAGGCATTTTTTATTCGCAAACACGATGAGATCCCAAGACGTATGGTGCAAGATAACCCCAAAGTCGGCTCATTCAGTCAATGCAGCAATTGTCACAACCTCGCAGAAAAGGGCATATTCGATGAAGATACCGTTAATATTCCTGGCTTTGGCCGTTGGGATGATTAGCAGCCCCAGCTGCAATGCCCACGACGATGACCTTTCAAACAAGGTGGTCGTGTGGGTTAAGGAGGGCAAAGTTTTGCCCTTCGACACCATAATGCAACGCTATGAATCACGCCTGCAGGGACGGTTACTCGATCTCGAAGTCGAGCAAAAACATGGAAGGATCATCTACGAGCTCGAAATCCTTCGTGACGATGGCATAGTGTATGAAATCAAGATTGACGCCAAAACCGGCGAGTGGCTAAAGGAAAAGGTCGACTGATGCGTTTGCTATTAATTGAAGATGATACCGATCTGGTCGCGCGCCTCATTCCCGCCCTCAACAAGGCGGGTTATACCGTCGAGCACGCCGATAACGGTATTGATGGCGCCTTTTTAGGCGAAGAAGAAAACTTCGAAGCCGTGATCCTCGATCTCGGTTTACCCGGCAAACCCGGTTTACAAGTCCTCGGCCAATGGCGACAAAAAGGCTTAGCCATGCCAGTGCTGATCCTCACCGCACGTGATGCGTGGCACGAGCGGGTCGATGGCCTCAAGGCGGGTGCCGATGATTACCTCGGCAAGCCTTTTCACATTGAAGAACTACTCGCAAGGCTCGAAGTGTTGATCCGCCGCCACTTTGGCCGTGCCGACAATGTGTTGCAGCATGCAGGCGTCTCCCTCGATGTCGACAAACAAGCCGTCACTAATGTTGATGGTGCAGTGATAGAACTGACTAAGATTGAATATCGTCTGCTGCATTACTTAATGGTCAATCCCAGCAAAATCGTCTCTAAGTCAGAGCTCAGTGAACGCATTTACGAAGAAGATCAAATCAAAGACAGCAATGTCATCGAAGTGTACGTCAACCGCCTGCGCCAACGCTTAGGCAAGGATTATATCGAAACCCGCCGCGGCCAAGGTTATCGACTCAAGGAGTAAAGGCGTGTATTCACTCAAGGGTTATCTGACGCGCAATCTGCTGATCACGCTCACCTTTGCCATGGTGCTGTTATTGTATTTTCTATACCAAGGCATCCAAATATTAACCCAAGACTTTGTCGCTTCGCGTCTACAACACGATGCCGACAGCCTGATCTCCGCCCTGAATCATAATCCCGATGGTACATGGGCGCTCACCACAGACCGCTTGCCCAATGTGTACCACAGGGTTAATTCTGGGCATTATTTTGCGATTCAAATCGGCGAGCAAACTCTGCGTTCACGCTCCCTATTCGACCATAACGTGAACATGCCTAAACTGACCGCTGGTGAGCAACACCAAGCCACTGAGTTTGTCAGCAAAGAGCATTGGCTGATGTTCAGTCAGGCCGTTATCAAAGATGATCAATTAGTTACCCTGTGGGTGACAGAAGATATTAGCTCGCTTGAACAAACCCAAGTGCAGTTTTTAGCCTTTGCCAGCGCAGCCGTGTTGCTCACGATTGTCATTCTATTAATAGCACAGTATCAATTACTTAAACGCGGTTTTAAACCCTTAGAGCAGATGCCAGAAGCTATCCGGCAAATGCGCACCCAAGGGCAAGAAATCAATCCTGACCAAGTGCCAAGCGAGATAGTCCCACTGATCGAAGAGATAGATCGTTTAGTCAATCAATTGGGCCAGCGAGTACAACGCTCCCGTAATGCCTTGGGTAACTTAGCCCACGAAATGAAACGTCCGTTACAAGGGCTGCAGTCCTACCTAGAAAGCCTTCCACTAGAACAGCGGAGCGAGGGCAGCAAGGTGCTCGCAAACCTGCACCACATCATCGAGAGAGAGCTTAAGCGCACTAAGATTGTCGGCCTGTCCACTCCAGGGCGTTATACCGTACTCGATGACGATCTTGCGCCGCTGATTCAAGTAATGCAGCGCATTTACCCAGACCGCATTATTCACAGCCATTACACGAGCGGCTTAGTAATGCCGTTTGATCGGGATGACTTACTCGAACTCTTAGGCAACTTGCTGGATAATGCCTGCAAGCATGGCCGCAAGAACATTGAGATCCGTATAGTGCATCAAACGGCTCCCACCGCAGGTTATGGGATCATAGTCAGCGATGATGGCGAAGGCGTCTCTGATGCCGCATTGTCGATTATCATCGAGCGCGGCATTAGGCTAGATGAAAGCATTCAAGGCAACGGCTTAGGATTATCAATCTGTAAAGATATCGTCGACAGTTATCAGGGCGAACTCAGCTTTAGCCACGCACAACAAGGTGGACTCGAAGCCAGCGTATTTCTGCCGATCCCAAGTTAAGCGGTATACTCAGCCAAACCGTGCTTAATTAATCCTGCCGCCAAATCATTCAGACCAGCGAACGGACTTAATTATTCGTGCCACTATGTCGCACCATTAAGCCCTTTGCATAACACAAGTCCAGAGATTTATATGAAAGTTATCGACCTAAAATCGGCCCCGCAGCACATTCCACAGCTGGCACAATGGCATCATCAAGAATGGGCACATTTAAGTTCTGCGGACGCCACAGTCACCACACTCATTGAGCAGATGAGCGAGTACCTTACTGACGCCGCCATCCCCAAGATGTTTATCTGCGAACAGGCAAATCAAGTGATGGGATCATCTTCATTAATCGTCGCAGATATGGACAGCCGAACTGACTTAAGCCCGTGGCTCGCCAATGTGTATGTGAATGCAGACCATCGAAATAAAGGATTAGGTAAGTTGCTAGTCAATGCCGTCATTGAGCATGCTAGAGCGATTGGTTTACAGAAAATCTATTTATTTACTGCAGATAAAGCCGATTTTTATCGAGCGCTGGGTTGGTCAATGATTTCACATGAAGATTATAAAGGCGAGATGGTCACGATAATGGAGTATGAATTGAGTCAGCAAAGTTGCTAAGTTAAGAGAGCAAGCTTCACGACGGACGTCGTGAAGCTGTACATGCGGGCTAAATATCTAAATGTGATATCCAATACTTAGCGACAAGCCAATGGCTTTAGTCAATTTCAATATCCACACCGAAACGATTGGATAGTTGGCGTTGCTCGTGCAGAATTTCAATTCGGCGGCGAGTGTCTTGGGTCAACTTGTCTTTGAGACGCAAACCACTGGTAATGGCGGCTTTTTTGGCTTTCTTGCTCTTCATCGGTAAATCAGTTGTCGTTGCATCCGTAGGACTCTCGACGGCTTGAGATTCGATAGACATAGCTAACTCCTTTAATTAGAACCTTAAATAGGCTCTTCCAGTAAATCCCTGCTCAAAACGAACAAACAGGTCATCTTTATAATGAGTCAATTCGCCATTCACTATTTAAGTAATAGATAATTTGGCGACTCATAAACTTACGGCCCATATCATTCACCTAAGCCAACAAGATTAAATACATGCTGATAGGATGAAGACGATCGAGACATAAGGTCGAAATGAAAAACTGAGTATTGATTTACTTCATCGACGCAACAGAACCCTAACGAGTCCTAAATTTTCCGGCGACAAAGCGGCATAACATAGGTAGAGAAAGAACAGGTAGTAATGCAGAAAGGTTGGTAAGCTCGAGCGGCAAAGCGCTGCTGCGCAACAATTAGGCTACGCAACAGTACTACATCTAGCCTAGATTTACGACTTATATGGCATAGCGCCGAGGTAATCTTTCTTGCCAATTTCAACACCGTTGTGGCGCAAAATCGCGTAGGCTGTTGTTACATGGAAGTAAATGTTCGGAATAGCGTGCTCAATGGCAAACTCATAACCTGTAAGATATTTTCCTTCCCATCGTGGTTGTGAGACATGGATCGTGGCCGCATTAGCAAAATCATCCGCTTTAAACGTCGCTAAATAATCCAAAACCGAGCTAATACGCGCTTGCAACTCAGCCAGCGTCGTCTCGCTATCATCATGCTTTGGTACTGTATCTAAGTTATCAGTCAAACGTGCTACGCCAATTTTGGCAGTATCGCAGGCAATTTGAACTTGGCGAATAAGATTGAATTGATCCGGCGCTAAACGTGAGTTTAATAGAACCGCCATATCAACTTTCTTGAGGTTTGCGAAGCATTCGCCTTTTTCAAGAATAACGCTTAAATTTTTCAGCATCTTGCTAAATTGTACAACCGTTAAATCATAAAGCATGGCATAGACCTCATTGATGGACGCTACAAAACTGCAGCACTTAAGACGATCTTGGGGCAAATTACTCAATTTCAATCATTCTTGGAATTTAAGTGTCTGCTTAATAATAAATACTTCAATATAAACGATATTAAGTCAATTAGGACAAGAAAAAGATAGACGTTACCAGTAGGGATAGAGCGTCAGCTACAAGCTAAGAGATTAAAATTATCTCGGACTGATCCGAATAACAATAACGTACACTCGTAGGAATTGGGATGGCCGAGTATGAGGATAACCATGTACTTCGAGCCCGAAGCATTAGCGTCACTGACACGAATTATCCACGACGCCATAACGAAAAAAGCCTCATCTTTCGATGAGGCTTATCTCTTAATGTTGGCGGAGCGGACGGGACTCGAACCCGCGACCCCCGGCGTGACAGGCCGGTATTCTAACCAACTGAACTACCGCTCCTTTAGCTTAACGTCTACACGTTAACCTAAATTAGGCGCTTGGCGATGACCTACTCTCACATGGGG